>NZ_JAYGHD010000033.1:0-34585 GCF_034932245.1 Nostoc sp. UHCC 0251 | reverse complement strand
CAGAGCCTCTTTTGAATACATTCCCAGCCTCCAGGCTGGGAACAAGGCGACACAACCCTTTGGGCTTTTCTTAGTGCCATTTGGGCGTGAACAACCAATGAAATTGCTGTCATTTAGTGGAGGTGCATCTTGCCTAAATCAATTGTTCAAAAAATTGGAATGCCTAAGGCGGTTCGGTTTGCGACCATCGTATTCTCATCTGTTGCAGTAGTCCTCACTACTTGCCAGTCTGCTTTTGCACAGCTCAATATTGGACGCTATGGCATCCAACAAGGGCTGGAGTATGAGTATCTCCAATACCAAATCAATAACCAGAATCTGAGCCAGATGCGAGTCATTCCCGGATGTGATGTGGGATTTGGTCTGACTTGCAATAAAACTGGATCGGTAATCCAGCGATTACTGGATGTAAACGACGGGACTAGCTATCAAAACCTCCTGATACGAGCAGCTGGTGGGGAGCAAAACTTCCAGAATTTCGCTAGCTTTTACGGTAACAATCCTAATCTCTCTGCGGTACCTTACGCCTCATTTTGGAGAAAGGAATCCCCCGCAATTATGGATGGCTCTCAATACGTTCTTGGACAACCTGTTGGTCGCAATCCAGTAGAAGGACTCGGACTGGTAACAAAGGAGTTTTACTGGTCACCATACTCAGGAGCCAATAACTCGGTCAGCCTCCGTAATGGATTACTAGACTTGAAGTTGTCATACGGACGACTGCTCTTTGAGGAAGCCTCAAAAATTTCCAACATTAAGGATCAGATTGAATCTCTAGGTCTGTCGCCAGAGATGACGAATTTCTATTTAGATAAAATCTCAACAGGCTTGGATGCGTTGAGTTCTGGAGATACAAATCAACTCCAACAGAGGATTTTTGAAGTACTATCTTTTCCATACTCCGAAGATGGTGGGGAACTCGGACGCCCTAATAACGCTATTCCACAGGAATTTAGTCAGCTCTTGGGAGAAAACATCTCAGGAGATATATTGTTGAGCAATAATCCAGTAGCGTTGGACGGAGAAGCAATGAGCTTCGATACTTTCCCTGCCTCTGCGGGAGATGTTTTGGTACAAGACAGTCCTGATTCCTTTCCACTCTGGCCAATATTCGGAATTGGGGGTCTTGCTTTAATTCTGCTTCTACTACTGGATGGCGATAGTTCTTCAGCTCAAGCATCTGTTTCTTCAGATAATCCACCTTTATCTCTCACACCTTCAGGCGAATGCGATCTGACTCCCAGTGGTAATGGTTCTGATTACACACAAATAATTGAGATTCCGTGTAATGTTACTCCTAAAATTCCTACGGAAGTCAAGAAGGTGGTAGAGCCATCAATGATCAAAGCGCTTCTACTGGTAATTGTTCTACTATGCATAGTCCGTTACAAACACCAATCTTTAAAAATTCGTAATTCGTAATTCTTATACCAATTCACGAAAATCCTGATACATATAGATTTCTCGTAGGGGCATGGCATTGCCCATTGGTGTCAACTTAAGCTAGAAATCCCTTCAGTGTTGCCCTCCTCGCCCGCCAGAGAATAAATTCTCTGGCTAATAGCTTAAGTCTACTGAAGTAGACTCAAAATTTTGGTTTACTGATTCAGGAGGCAGGAGGTTTCGTTGGCAGTTCTTGCTGGAGGAACCCACGTTTAAAAACGTGGGATTGAAGTGAGGAGCATGAGTGTCTTGTCTACGACACACTAGGTGAACGTGGCACTTTCCGCTCGACACAAATTTTTTTATGCTAGTGGGCAATAACCCACAACTAAAGTTTTTATTAATACTTCTTTCCTCCTGCCAACTGAGCCTCCTGCCCTCTGCCTTTCTTGTAACAATCTGGAGTTGATGTTGAGGATTGCGTACTAGCCAAACTCAAGCACTACCGAAGTGAGCGGCACCCGCTGCGTTAAACTATTTTTTTAAAAGTAAAAATACTCAATAAATATAGAATTAATCACTGCCAATGCATGGGGCCATTTATACGCATAGCAAAAGCCTTACACTCAGCGAATATCCTCTACTAGATAAGCTGCCAATGCAACTATTGTTGCATTGAAAATTTTTATAATAAATATAACTTATAACTATTCCTAGATGTATTTTAACATAAAAATATCTAGTTATAAGCCCATTATCTAATTTATTCCCTTGGGTATATAACTTAAAATCATAAGCAAAACTCTTGACAGATATGGCTGAAGTTTTATTTTGCTAAACCTATAATTAAAGCCTTGTAAAAGTTAAGATTTTATCTCCTGACATAATGTGTAGTGATTTTGAGATAATTAAAAAACAGAACAATAAACATAAACGCTAAATCTCGTTATTTGTCAAGCTGTTTTGATAGTTACATCTCTAATATGGATGATTTATAAATTTGTCATGAGTGGCGTAATTTCATGTATTAATTTCTAAAATTTTGCTGAATTTTATTCCTCGAAAAACATCTACATATTCCACAAAAGCCAGTTTTACCAATCTAATCCTATGACACAGTAATAGTGCGGATGTTTTTCCAAATAACTAGTTAATTATCCGGTTATTAAAAATAAAGGTACTAAAGCTATATAACAAAAGGTAAATAATATGTATCATGCTCAAATGTTTCCAAAAATTGTAGAAGTTAATAGTAATCTACATCAAGCGATCGTGAGTGAAACAACAAAGGATCAATCACAAACGCATGAATTAACTATTACTGATATAGCAATATTTGTATCTCCTGTTGGCTTTATAATTAGTTGGATGGTTGTTTTCATAATATTGCGAAAAATCCGTGCGCTTTTAGATTCTAAAATGGTGTTTCCCGCCAAAGTTTTACACAAACTTCCCTGTAAAAACTGTAGTTTTTATTCCAATAATCATTATCTAAAATGTGCAGTAAACCCTTCTATTGTTCTCACTGAAGAAGCGATGAATTGTTCTGAATACTCACCCAGCAAGAAAAACCCTTCTTCCAAAAATCCTTTTAGCTAGAAATAATAATTATCAATCTGATGCTGCACGAGTAGCAGGGGCTACATATCAAGTAGGTTTTTTGGCTGGTAACACCTTAGTTTGGACAGCGATCTGCGTACACAGTCATCAACAGTTAAGGACGAGACTGTTTTAAGCTTCTCTCCCACACGATAATTACTGAGATTGTTAGACAAACCCAAATGAATATCCAGATAAATGGAATGAGGAATTCAAAGGTCAACCAACTGGGACGCTGCAAGTTCTGAAACCAAGGGTCGCGCAATGATGTAAGCAGGCTACCACCGAAAAATAGTGCTGCCGAAACTGCTGTGATAATCCATCTCGCTTTCACAAAGGTTTCCTGTCATTGTGGGATCATACTTATAGTTTAGTTCGGGGCTGCGATCGCCACACCTATCTTAAGGACTTTCAATTGTTCAGCTTAATTTTTTGGTTTTAATGTGTCTGTAGATAGATGCAATATTTCGGGCATCATCAATGCCACGATGATGTGTGCCTTTTAATTCTATCCCCAACTCATTAAGAGCCTGTCCCATGCCAAATTTTTTAGACACGCCAAGATATTCTGAAAATTCTTCTTTGATATTTATGTGTTCTGAAATAAAAGGATAAGGAAAATTATGATACGCACAATCTTGAATAAATTGCTTTTTGTCGTAATTACCCCAAGAACAAAAAATATGATTGGGAAATGAATAAATCCATTCTTTGAAGCGAGAAATTGCTTCTAAAAATTTGGGTGCTTCGTCAACATCTTGCTGCCGAATGCTAGTTAATCCGGTGCAAAAACTTGTCAGTTGCTGATGTCTCATAGGTTGGATGAATTGCTGAAACTCTGAATCAATTTCCCACGTTTCTCGATTGAGCATCACTGCACCAATTTCGATAATTTCCATTTCGTGACGCCCAATAGTCCCACTGTTACAGCACGTAGCCTCCAGATCGACTATCAGATAATAGTGGGATATTTTAGTTTCCATATTAGATAGTAGTAATTAATTATACTTAATTTTAGGGGCGTAGGGAATCTAGACGGATGAAAAAGGTTTAACCCAACGGAGTTGGATAGTAATATCAAGAGCAATCGCAGCAAACGCAAACCACAATAAACTTTCTCCCGCCAACACCAAAAAAGGCCAAATTGTGCTAATAGAATTCCATCCAAGTTCTATTTGGGTTAATCCGCGCACCAAGCCAAAGGCCAGCACACCACCAGCTTTGAGTTGGGGATTTGGATCTGAGCGGATGATATAGCGGTAGGTGACACCAAATAGTAAGCCACTAAAAGTTGCAACTGCACAACTCATCCACAAGTGCCAGTTAAGATCACTTTGCAGACTTATGAGTACCTGAAAATACTTTGCTAGTACGAAAGTATTCAAAAGACTGGCGATCGCAAAAGCAAAACACACAGATAAACCCCCAATTATTCCAGCTTTCAGGGATTCTATGCGTTCTGCAATTAATTGAGGATCTAAAGTTGCCTTCACTTTATATAGAAATTAGGGATTAGGTATTGGGATAATTTTTCCTTACTCTTCAGTATGATAAATGCTAGAGCAGCTTTGTAGCTAATTAAATGCTACTCTCATCTGGGAATTTTGATGATAAACTCAGTTCCCAGGTCTGATTGAGAATTCACATCTAATATACCTTTGTGTTTCTCTACAACTATTTCATAAGCGATCGACAAGCCAAGTCCAGTGCCTTTTCCAACAGTTTTTGTGGTAAACAATGGCTCAAACAAGCGTTTTTTCAGCCGTTCAGGAATCCCAATCCCATTGTCAGCAATCCGAATTACAACCAATTGTTCTGAATCTATTTCTGTTGTAATTTGAATCTGAGGAATTAGATTGCTCATTTTGCCTAGCATTATAGCTTCATCAAGGGCATCAATTGCATTTGCCAAAATGTTCATAAATACTTGATTCATCTGCCCTATATAGCAGCTTACCTCTGGCAATACTCCATAACTTTTAATAACCTCAATGCCAGGACGATCGCCATTAGCTTTGAGGCGGTGTTGCAAAATCATTAGTGTACTATCTAGTCCTTGGTGCAAATCAGCAGATATTTTTGCATCACTATCTGAGCGGCAGAAGCTGCGTAGTGAATTAGAAAGATTCTGAATTCGTTCACTTCCTAACTGGAGTGAATTCAAAATTTTTCTCATATCTTCGAGAACGAAGTTAAGATCCAAGTCCTCAATAGCAGTGCTAATTTTGGCTGTTGGGTTTGGATACTCTTGCCCATACAGTAGGAGCAACTCGGATACTCCTGCAACGTATTCTTCTAGGGGTGGAATATTGCTGGAAATAAAGTTGATGGGGTTATTGATTTCATGGCCAATACCAGCGATTAGCTCTCCGAGCGTTGATAGTTTCTCTTGCTGCACTAGTTGGACTTGCGCTTGTTGCAAAGCCTTGGTGCGATCGCTAACTTGTTGTTCCAAAGATTCAGTCAATTGTTTGAGTTGTAAATGCACGCGCACTCTAGCAATTACTTCCTCTTGTGCAAACGGTTTAGGGATATAGTCTACTGCACCAAGAGAAAATCCCTTCGTTTTACTTTCTGTATCTGCTAAAGCAGTAGTGAAAATAATTGGAATGTTTTGGGTAACAGCATTACTTTTGAGGCGACGACAAGTTTCAAATCCGTCAATACCTGGCATTTGTACGTCCAGCAAAATCAACTCTGGTTGATTGCGTTCGGCTTGGGCGATCGCACTTTCTCCATCGACTGCCACACGGAAACGAAAACCCTCACTATTGAGCGCTTCACACAGGAGAGATAAATTTGTCGGATTATCATCCACAATCAAAATAAATCCATTATTTTGAGTTTTTCTCATGATGATTTTTAATTTTAAATCAAATTAATTTATGTATTCTTGAAGAAAAGTTTCTAAGCGTTTTAGTTGGAAATTACTAGCAAGCTGAACTAGCTGCTGGGCAAAAATGCTTAAATGTTCATCAGATGCAGAAAGTTCTTTAGTCAGTTCCAAAACTTTTTGAATATCACCGTCTTGTGTCAGATCGAGTAACTCTTGTAAAACTTCTTTGGCAGGTAAAATCATCTCATTTGTTTTATCCAAACCATCTATATAAGTTTTTGTGATTGCGTCTACTGTGCCGTCGAAAATCCATTCCAGTTGCAAAAATTGTCTTAGCATTTCTAGCAGTGTTTCAGCTTCTACAGGCTTTGGTAGAAATGCATCTGCACCTATATCAATACTCTTGTGCTGGTCGATTGCAAACACGCTAGCTGACGAAGCGATGACAGCAATCTCTTTAAATGTCTCAGACTGACGCAAACGTTCAATCAACTCAAATCCATTCAATCTAGGCATCACTAGATCAGTGATAATCATGTCTGGTTTGTAGAGTAGAGCCTGTTCCCATGCTTCCTGACCATGAGTAGCTTCTACAACAGTAAACCCAACCGGCTCTAGTAAATTTACAATTACTGATCGGTTTTCCCATTTATCATCTGCAATCAAAATGGTGCGCCTTTGCCCTTGATAATTAATAATGGTTCCCTGCTCAACCACTCTAGAAACTTTTGCCCAGTCTTTAGATTCTGGCAATTTTACCTCAAACCAGAAAGTGCTACCTGTGCCAAATTCACTTTCCATCTGAATTTCACTACCCATCAACAAGACAATTTTTTGGCTGATTGCTAATCCTAAACCTGTACCTTCAGATTGTCGTTTCTGATTTCCCACTTGCTCAAAGGGCTGGAAGATTTTATTGGCTTGTTCAGGGGTTATACCCGTGCCAGTATCTACTACCTGAAAGCGAATTTTGTAGTTAGTTTTTCCATTACCATTTGATTCTTGACCAATGACTTGAACTTTGAAGGTGACACTACCTTGATTAGTAAATTTAATCGCATTACTAAGCAAGTTAATCAGTACTTGTCGTAAGCGTTTTTCATCAGCATGAATGCCGATTGGCAAATTAGGATCAAGTTCAACGTGAAATCCGATGACCTTTTGTTCTGCCCGGATGCGGCAAATTTCAGTCACGCTATCTATAAAGGCAGGTAGGTAGAAATCAACAGGATACAATTCTAGTTTCCGGGCTTCTATTTTAGAGAGATCCAGAACATCATTAATTAAGGTTAAAAGATGAGAACCACATTGGTAAATAATGCTGACTCCTTTACGTCCTTTTTCACTCAAAGATTCTGTGCGTTGGAGAATTTGTGTATAGCCGAGGATGCCGTTGAGAGGTGTGCGTAGTTCATGACTCATATTGGCGAGAAATTCACTCTTGGCTTGGCTGGAGTTTTGAGCGACTTCCTGTGCAAGGCGTAGTTCTTTTTCGATGCGCTTACGCTCTACAATTTCAGCTGAAAGTGCTTGATTGATAACTTCTAACTGGGCAGGGCTAGGTAGTGTTAGAGCTTGAGGCATGAGATAAAATAACGCAAATGCCGTATATATCGAAATAATGGCAGTTAAAGCTTTTAAAGTACCTGCAATCCAATAGTCTGGATGCCAAAGCGTCCAAATATCCAGCAAGTGTCCAGTACCACAGGCAATGATAAAAGCACCAAATAACAAAAAGACTCCATTGAAAGGAAGGTCTTTACGCTTAGAAATAAAGTAAATCAGGAGGAAGGGAATAGAATAATAGGCTAGAGCGATCGTGGCATCAGAAATAATGTGGAGCCAAACTAATCCAGTTTGCCAGAGATAACAATGTCCGTGGGGAATAAAACCGTTGGAGTGGAAAGGATAGTTGAAAAATGTCGGCATGATACTGGGGGTTGCTGGATTTGAAATATATACCCATAACCCTAGTATTCCCAAAGCATCAAGTGGGAAAGCGCGATCGCTATTCTTTTACACTTGTCTTTATTAATGCTTGAAATAGTAGCGTACCAAGAAAAAATGGTGTATCGTTGGCGTTCGCGCCCAAAACTCGCAATGTCATTTATAAAAAAATCTCAGCCTGCCCAATCCCTGTATGATAAATATTAGAAACCTTTTGTAATTATTTGAAAAGCGGGACTATGGAGATTTTGACACTAGGTTGGGTATCACTGTTAGTTGTGTTCACTTGGTCAATTGCAATGGTAGTTTGGGGACGTAACGGACTGTAGAGGCATTGTGGAAAGTCCATTCTTGAGTATTTTAACAATAGTAGCCGTAGTGCTGCTCGTAGTAGTCACTGGTGGTATTGGTTATTTGACCCTGGCAGATTGGCGCGATCGCCGTCGCCAAGAAGAAGAAAAACGCACCACCCGCAGCGCCACTCCCAAGCGGCGATAATTTGCTAGCGGTTGAAAAATGTTTTTGTAGGGACACGAGATTATCGTGTCCCTACACTGTTTTTTGGCATTCCCAGGAAATAACTGTTACCTTTGCGATCGCTAGGGGAATTATGAGATAGAAGACTTTCAATATTTAAAGTCCCACTGGGAATGGAAAACTCCTCTACGACTCAACCCATACCACCAAATTTAGAACAAGAATCTCATTCAGATGTGACTTACTCCTTACGTCAGAATGAGCAACAAAAAGCCTTATCTGGAGTTATTGCCCGTATTCGGGAGTCTCTAGACATAGAAACTATCTTCAAAATTACAGTCACTGAAGTCCGCCAACTTCTGAAAAGCGATCGGGTTGGTGTGTTTCGTTTTTATCCTGATTTGGCATGGGAAGGGGAATTTATCTATGAAGATGTGGCAACAGAATGGGATTCGGCACTAGCAGCTAAACTGCGAGACCACTGCTTTAGTGAGGAATTTGCAGAACTATATCAGCAAGGTCGAATTAGAGCAATAGCTGATATTTATCAAGTTAATGCCAGTGATTGCTACATCCAGATTCTAGAAAGGTTTCAGGTACGTGCCAATATAACCGTCCCCTTAATAAAAGGTAAAGATTTATGGGGATTGTTGTGTATTCATCAGTGTAGTAGTCCTCGGGAATGGGAAGCATCAGAAATTGAGTTTGTGCAACTTATTGCTGAACATCTAGGAGTTGCTTTACAGCAAGCAGATTACCTAGAACAAGTAAAGCTACAATCGGCAGAACTAGCACAAGCAAAAGCCAGACAAAAAGCAGCCCAATGGCAGAAAACCATAGCCATAACCATTGAGAAAATTCGTCAGTCTCTAGACTTAGAAAGCATTTTCCACACAACAACCAGAGAACTTAGGCAGCTGCTAAATGCTGACCGTGTGGCTATTTATCGCTTCAATTCCGATTGGAGTGGTGAATTTGTGTTTGAATCAGTGGCAGAAGGTTGGATTTCCCTTATACACGAACAATTGCAGCGACCGGAATTGAGTGAAAATGTCAGTGAATGTAGCGCCAAAGATTTAGCTACACCTCCAATTGCTGACACCTACTTACAAGATACCGAAGGTGGTAGCTTTAGCAGATGTGAAGTGTACCGGATTTGTAATGATATTTACAATTCAGGCTTTAGCGACTGCTACATTAAAATCTTAGAAATTTATCAAGCAAGAGCTTATGTGATCATTGCCATTTACCACGGTCAGAAGCTTTGGGGCTTACTAGCAGTGTACCAAAACGCCAGAACCCGTGATTGGCAAAAAGATGAGGTTTACTTGCTTACCCAAGTGGGTACACAACTAGGTGTGGCTTTGCAGCAAGCGGAATTTATCCAACAAATGCAAATCCAAGCAGCAGAGATTAGCAAAGCTGCTGAAAGGCAAAGGGCGTTAGCGAACACTGTAGAAAAAATTCGTCAGTCTCTGGAAATTGAAGCCATCTTTAAAACCACAACTCAAGAAGTCCGTCGGTTATTAGAAGTGGAACGAGTCGCAATTTACCGCTTCTATCCTGACTGGAGTGGCGAATTTGTTGCTGATTCTATTGTTGATGGCTCGACACCAATAATTAAGCCGCAGCCTGTGACAGAAAGCGTTCTTGTGCAAGCAAAGAAAGCGGGTAAGTATGCACGCAATGAAGTTTTTGTCCCAATTTCTCAGGGCGAGAAACTGTGGGGATTGCTAGTAGCTTATCAAAACTCTCAGCCCCGTTATTGGCAAGATGAGGAAATCAACTTATTGGCACAAGTTGGTGTTCAATTGGGGGTAGCATTACAGCAAGCTGAGTCGTTGAAACAGATGCAGCTACAAGCCCAAAAACTGGCTAAAGCTGCCGAACGAGAACGGAAAGCGGCCCAAAGGGAAAAAGCTTTAGCCGCAACAGTAGAGAAAATTCGCCAGTCTCTTGATATTGACACCATCTTTGCCACCAGTACCGAAGAAGTCCGACGGCTATTGGAAGTTGAGAGAGTGACAATATATCGATTTCGGACGGATTGGAGTGGCGAATTTGTTGCTGAGTCTTTAGCCCAAGGTTGGACACCAATAAGGGAAATTGTACCTGCGATGTCTACAACGGACTACGCCTACGCAGATGATTACTTGCAACAAACCCAAGACAGAAACTTTGCTAATGATAAAAGTGTTGTCATTAAAGATATTTACAGCGCCAATTATTCTATCTGTCATATTGCCCTGCTTGAGCTAATGGAAGCTAGGGCATATATAATTGTGCCGATTTTTCAGGGTGAGAAACTCTGGGGATTACTAGCAGCTTATCAAAATATCAAACCCCGTGATTGGCAAGAGGATGAGGTCGATTTGCTAATGCAGATTAGTACTCAGTTAGGGGTAGGACTTCAGCAAGCGGAATTACTCGAACAAACTCAACGTCAAAAAGAAGAACTCACCCAGACTCTTAAAGAATTACAGCACGCTCAAAGCCAGTTGATTCAAAGTGAAAAAATGGCAGGCTTAGGGCAGTTAGTTGCTGGTGTAGCACATGAAATTAACAACCCTATTAGTTTCATTTATGGCAACATTACTTATGTTACTGAACATGCCGAAAATTTATTGAAATTACTTCGCCTGTATCAGAAACAGTATCCTAAGGCAACAGGAGAAATTCAAAAGCAAGCAGCAGCACTGGATTTAGATTTTATTAGTGATGACTTACCCAAAATTCTGACTTCAATGAGAATGGGGGCAGATCGGATTTCTCAATTAGTCTTGTCTTTACGAAGTTTTTCTCGACTTGATGAAACAGGAATGAAGCCCGTTGACCTTCATGAAGGCATCGACAGTACGTTGTTAATTTTACAACATCGACTGCAACCACAGGCTGATTCTCTTGCGATTGAGGTAGTTAAACAATATGGTGAATTGCCTCCAGTAGTCTGCTATGCGGCGCAGATGAATCAGGTGTTTATGAATATCCTCAACAATGCGATCGATGCATTGGAAAACTCAGAGAAAGCGGGAAAAATAATTGACAATCCTAAAATTTTCATTCGTACAGAAGTTATCGAAGGGAATACTATTCTGATTTGCATTGCTGATAATGCTTGTGGAATTCCAGAGATGATGCGATCGCGCATTTTTGAACCTTTCTTTACCACCAAACAACCTGGACAAGGTACTGGCTTGGGGTTATCCATCAGCTACCAAATTATTGTGGAAAAACATGGTGGTAATATCAAGTGTGTTTCTGAACCTGGTAACGGCTGTGAGTTCTGGATAGAAATCCCAATAAAACGGACAATTTAGGCGTTAGTGATGCTTGCGGTAGCCTTTTATAGGTAACACTACGCATATCTTTACGCTTTTTTGTCTGATACGGAGGCGCAAAGAAAAAATAAAAAATGCAATACCTGCCGTAAGCTACGCTAACGCACATTCTGAAATCAAGAAGTAATGTTAAAATTATATATCTATAAAGGAGAAGATTATGAGCAATCAATCTGTTCCTAAAACCAATAGTCTCTATGCACAAGATTATCATTTGTGGTTAGAACACACTGTTGATTTATTAAAAAGCAAAAAATTTTTAGAATTAGAGTTAGAAAATTTAATTGAAGAAATTGAAAGTATGGGTAGAAGTGATAAAAATGCTTTAAGGAGTAATCTTAGAGTGCTTTTAATGCACCTTCTCAAATACCAATTTCAACCCCAGAACCGATCCAATAGCTGGTTATATACAATCTATGAACATCGTCAAAGATTACAAGAAGCATTTGTAGATAGTCCTAGCTTAAAATACTATTACACAGAAGTTTTTGAGAGTTGTTACCAACACGCTAGAAAAGAAGCATCTATTGAAACAGGACTTCCTCTGTCTATTTTTCCTAAAGACTATCCTTTTTCTATTGATGAAACCTTAGATCCTGACTTCTTTCCAAATTAATCATAATCGCACAGTGAAGATTTTACAGGCGATGCCTTGTCTACGAGACGCTACGCGAATGCCTACGCACTGTGGAGATTTTTCAGGCGAAGTTATCGCCTTTATGCTCAGGCAATTTATGAGAAACACTGTGTCTTGGTTGCGTAGTGCTAGTTATGATGTAGTACATTTGCGCGATGAAGGGTTGCAAAGACTACCAGACGATCAGATTTTAGTGAAAGCTCGCACAGAAGGGAGGATTTTATTAACTGTAGACTTGGATTTTGCCCAACTTTTAGCCACTAGTGGGGATAATTTACCCAGTGTAATTTTGTTTAGATTAGGAAATGAAAATTACAACGCAATTAATGAGCGTTTGACAGAAGTTTTAAGGGAATGTCAGGCAGATTTAGAAGTAGGGACAATTATTTCTGTCAGTAACGAAACTTTCCGGGTAAGGCGATTACCTATATAAGTTAAGTTAATTAATTGTTAGTTTAACTTAAGGTAGCGATCGCTCTTTTTTACGAACCACAGAGACGCAGAGAACACAGAGGAAGAAGATAGCGATGCCTTTGGCAGGCAACTCTTGGAGACGCACTCGCGTTTGCCTACGCACTGTAGAGATTTTTCAGGCGATCGCTTATTATAATTTCACTAGCATTAGTAATATAAGTTGCTCTATGAATTAATATGGAAACTAAAGAAATTCTCCAAGCACTCCCAAACCTGAGCATAAGCGATCGCCTGAAGGTAGCTGAGTCAGCGCTGCAATTAGTTCTTCAAGAAAAACACTCACTTACCAAAGATGAGCAAAAACGCCAATTAACACTAGCGGCAGTGACAGCTATTGCAGATTATGTACCTGGTAGTGAATTAGATATATTCTCTGACTTAGAGGGAGAAGACTTTTGCGACTATCCAGATTAAGACTTCCACAACTCAGGAAATTATGTATAGAGGTGAAGTCTGGTTAGTTAATTTAGATCCAACAGTAGGGACAGAAATTAGCAAAAAACGTCCTTGTATCATAGTCAATGATGATGCTATTGGGATTTTGCCTTTGAAGGTTATTGTCCCAGTTACAGATTGGAAAGAAAGATATGCTGTTAGACCTTGGATGGTGCGACTGGAACCAAGCACAGAGAACAGTTTAGCTAAAGTTTCTGGTGTAGATACTTTTCAAATACGTTCAGTTTCAGAAATAAGATTAGTCAGAAAACTAGGTCAACTCTCCGACTCAGAAATGCAACTTGTTTGTCAGGCATTAGCTGTTGTCTTAAATATTTCTCACCCAATATTTTAGCGATCGCTCTTTTTAACGAACCTTATTAGGCGCAGAGGATACAGAGGAAGGAGAGAGCGATCGCACACATTGTGGAATAAATATCTTATTGCTGCTGTTGCAACCAAGCCACTAAATCAGCTTCAGTGGAAAAATCTAGTAAGGCTTCCGCTAAATCCTCTAACTGAGTTAACGATAACCCGCGCAGCCGCTCTTGTAATTCAGCAGTAATTACACCAATTCGCTTTGTTAATAGACGCTGGATTATTTTCAACTCTCCTTGTTGTATCCCTGATTCCATCCAACTGGTGACGATTTGCATAACTACCTGCTGTTGAGTTGGTTCAAATTGAGCAATTTCAGTCTGGAAAATTTCTTCTTCTTGAGCATTTAGCCGTAGGTAGGTGTCAATAAACCCGGAAATCAATTGTATTCGCGCTGGATCTAGCTGTAAGGTAGCTAACAGGCGCATACACTCAGATTTTACTCTGGGACGGTCTTTTGGCGCTATGTTCATTTTAGCCATGAGCGCACTAGCTACGGGATTTTGCTGTTGCAGATATTCTCGCCAATTCGTTCCAGATAAGCTGTTATCTCTGGAAAAAATAACTCGATGAATTCCCAGAAGAAGGTTGTTAATAGTTCTTTGAATAGGCGATCGTGGTCTATCATGTCAAATTTATATCATGTTTTGATGAGTGATCGCCTACGCACTGTAGAGATTTAGCGATCGCTCTTTTTAACGAACCACAGAGGCGCAGAGAACACAGAGGAAGGAAGAAGAGGGCGATGCCTGCGGGGGGCTTTCCCTAAGCATTTCAATAAAAAGTTAGCGATCGCTTTTTTATCTCACGCAATAGGTGTACTCGATTAGAAACCGATTCTTGATCAGCTCAATACCATGTCAGCGTCGGGACGTTCTCAGTAAACTAAAATAGCTATTCACGCTAAAATATAATATAACTACCAGTACTAAAACTGATTAATATCTACTCATGTTTTTAAATTATCTACTTGCAAGGTATTTATGAACAATAATCAACCGCTCACAGCACAATCATCAACTACACCCCGCGCTGAACTATTATTAGAAATTCAGCAAACTCCAGAAGAATATGTACCAGAATTACTAAAAATTGTCCGTCTATTTCGTCAAAGTGTAACGATGAAACAGACATCATTAAATAGCTGGGAAAATGCTCTTAATGAAATTAATCAGAGTGATGCCGTCAAACAACAAGAAAGGAAAATAAACATCAAAAAAATATTTGATTCATGGAATGAGTTAGATGAACAAGAAGAACAACAACAAACTTTAGAAATTATTGAATCGATGAAAGGCATTTCTATTTAAAATAGGATGAGTAAGGTTATTATCTTAGATTCTGCACCTGTGGGATTAATTACTAATCCAAAAGCAACGCCTCTAGCTGTGCAATGTCAAGAATGGTTTTATACGCTATTTGAGAGAGGATATGAAGTAATTTTACCAGAAATTATAGATTATGAAATTAGACGGGAATTATTAAGGGCAAATAAATTATCAGGAATTAGAAAACTTAATCAACTCAAGTCAGAAATTATCTATCTTCCTATTACAACAGAAGTGATGTTGAAAGCCGCAGAGTTATGGGCACAAGTCAGAAATCAAGGTAAATCGACAGCAGATAATAAAGCTTTAGATGGTGATGTAATTTTGGCATCTCAATCTATTTTAGTTGCTAATTATGGACATGAGGTTATTATTGCCACAAGCAACAAAAAACATCTATCTATTTTTATTGATGCTAGAGAATGGCAAGAAATTTAGAAAATGAACCGAGCGATCGCACCGTGGAGATTTAGCGATCGCTTTTTTAACGAACCACTCCAAGCGCAGAGCACACAGAGGAAGAGTGTGGAGATTTTTCAGACGATCACTTTTTTAAGAAACCACAGAGGCGCAAAGGAGGAGAAGAGGTAGCTAGATTAAAGTAAATTTCCTTTCATAAAAGAATCTAAATTAGCCTCAATAGTGAGTAAATCTATGTTAATTATTTAAAATAATATCTATAAAACAGTAGAATGCCAAAATTATGTGTAATGCATGGAATCACCCACCAGGATGTGATTGTGGTTGGGGCGGTGGATCTTATGGGGGCGGCGGAGCTAGTACAGTTTCAGATAACACTACAATAGCTGATAAAGTCTTAGCTAATAAAATAGTTAACGAAATTAGAGATGCTGAGACTTACCCGACAAAATGCTGGTGGTGTGGAGATGAAGTTTTTTACCACACTAATGGTTTTGGTGATTCAGTTTTATTTGATAGCTTAGGGTCTCCTTGGAGAGTACATTTATGTTGGAAAAATTATTGGAATGAAGAGAGGCTTAAAAGAAAAGATAAAAATAGTAATTCTGTAGAAAATTCTGTAATCCTCCACACTTTGGACGGAAAAAAATTTAAACGTTTACTTTTGGCAGGAGCTATTCAATCTATCAATAAAGAACAAAATTTTGTTATGGAGGAAGACGTAGCAAGTCGTTTAGGAATTTCTTTGGAAGAACTCAGGGAAAGATATTCTCATCTTTACTACTACTCATCAGGCTTTGGTAATTCACGTTCAATAAGAATTAAATTAGGCAATATCAATGGATAGCGACTTGATTGAATTAAAAAAATCGTAACAAGCTTTTTATGCTACATCAAAAATACTTATTCCAGAACAATAAATTGTAATTTAAAATGAAAAAGGGTATGAAAAACATACCCCCATAAATTCAAATATTTAACCTAAAGTTGCTTCACTTCCGAAACCAACTTCGCCACCATATCCTTCGCACTACCAAAAAGCATAGTCGTTTTATCCTTGTAGAACAACTCATTATCTACACCGGCAAAACCCGTACTCATCCCGCGCTTAATCACAATTGTCTGCTTCGCCCGATCTACTTCCAAAATCGGCATACCATAAATTGGGCTATTTGTATCACTCCGCGCCGCCGGATTTACAACATCATTTGCCCCAATTACTAAAGCCACATCCGCTTGATCGAACTGGGGATTAATATCATCCATGTCATACAACTGGGTATAAGGCACATTTGCCTCTGCCAGCAATACATTCATATGCCCCGGCATTCTACCAGCAACGGGGTGAATGGCATACTTGACATCAACGCCCATTTTTTCTAACTGATCCGACAATTCCCGGACGCTATGTTGCGCTTGGGCAACCGCCATACCATAACCGGGCACAATTACCACAGAACGGGCATAACCCAACATCATTGCCCCTTCTTCAGGATCGATGCTGCGGACGCTTTGATCGGTTGCACCACCACTAGCAGCACCACCACCAGAACTAGAACCTGTACCAAAAGCGCTGAACAACACACTAAATAAGGAGCGGTTCATCGCCTTACACATAATCTCGGTGAGGATTAAGCCAGATGCTCCTACCAAAGCACCAGCGATGATTAACATATTGTTCATCACCACGAACCCAGCCGCCGCCGCCGCCACACCTGACAACGAGTTCAACAGCGAGATTACTACTGGCATATCGCCGCCACCGATGGGAATGACGAACATCACGCCCAGCACCAATGAAACGCCAACCACTCCCAAGAATATGGGTAAGCTATCTGGTGTGATGATTAAATAGGCACTACCTACTATATAAGCACCCAAAAGCAAGAGGTTAAATGGTTGCTGGAATGGAAATGTAATCGGAGAACCGCTAATTAAACCTTGCAATTTGGCAAAGGCGAGAAAACTACCTGTGAAGGTAACACCACCGATTAACACATCCAACAGCATGGAAATGTTGACATCTAGGGGTATCGGCTGAGAACTATCTAACAACCGCCAGAATTCAGCAACGGCTACTAAAGCAGAAGCCGCGCCGCCCAAACCGTTGAGTAAACCCACCATTTGGGGCATTTCAGTCATTTGGACTTTGTAGGCAACGATCGCACCAATTCCCGATCCAATCGCCAAGCCCAACAATATCATCTGATAGTTCAACACATGTTGATCAAGCATTGTTGCTGCGATCGCCAGCAGCATCCCCACAGCCGCTACAATATTACCGTTTCTCGCTGTAGCAGGTGATCCCAGCTTTTTTAAGCCCAGAATGAATAATGATGCAGCGACTAAATACGTCAGCTGAATGCCAGTTGGTAAAAAGTCGCTCACGCCTTAATCTCCTTCTTCTTGAACATTTGCAACATTCTGTCTGTCACTAAAAAACCACCCACAACGTTGATTGTCGCTAGTGTTACAGCGATCAAACCGAGAATTACTGACACACTTGTGTCTTTTGCACCAGCAGCAACTATTGCTCCAAGTACCGCAATTCCAGAAATCGCGTTTGAGCCTGACATTAACGGTGTGTGTAGAGTCGGTGGGATTTTGTTGATGACTTCAAAACCGATAAAAGATGCCAAAACAAATACAAACAAAGCAGCAAGTAATGCCTCTGTCATGAAATCAAAACTCCTTTTGTAAGTGGGAATGGGGCATTGGGCATTGGGCGTGGGGCATTGGTTCTTCTCCCTTATCTGCCTTTACTTCCCCTGCTTCCTCATCCTCAATTCCCTAATTAACCGCTGGTTGTTGAGTATTCGATGCTTGTAGCGCATCCCGCACTCGTTGATTGCGAATTTCACCTGCATGGGTAACGCAAGCTGCATCAACGATGTCGTCGCTAAAGTCTACCTGCAAAGCTTTGTCTTTAATTAGCAATTGCATCAACGATGTGACGTTCTTGGCATACAATTGGCTGGCGTGAATTGGCATCGATGATGGGAGGTTGATGGGGCCGATAATTGTTACGCCGTTCCAGACAATATCTTTGCCGGGTTCGGTACAGGCGCAGTTACCACCCTGTTCAGCAGCCAAATCTACAATTACTGAACCTGGTTTCATTTGTGCTACCATTTCTTCTGTAACTAGCCGTGGTGCTTGTCTCCCAGGAACTTGGGCGGTGGTAATAACTACATCAGAATTTTTAATGTGTTCGGCGACAACTTCTTGGGTACGTTGTTTGCTAGCCTCAGAGATTTCCTTGGCGTAACCGCCAGCAGCAACCGTTTCTTCGTCTAATTTGACTTCAACGAATTTTGCCCCTAAGCTTTGCACTTCTTCTTTGACGGCGGGACGGATATCAAAGGCTTCTACCACTGCTCCTAAGCGTCTAGCGGTGGCGATCGCTTGCAATCCGGCTACACCAGCACCCATAATAAATACTTTCGCTGGAGCGATCGTGCCTGCGGCTGTGGTTAACATCGGGAAATATTTTGGTAATGCAGCTGCGGCAATTAATACTGCTTTGTAACCTGCTAATGAAGCTTGTGAGGACAAAGCATCCATACTTTGCGCCCTGGTGGTACGGGGAATCATCTCCATACTCAAAGCTGTGACTTTCCGATTTGCTAGTTGCTGTGCTACAACGGGATTTCCTAAAGGATTGAGGAAACTTACTAATACAGCCCCTTCCTTTAACAAATCAATTTCTGAGCGTCCATCTTCTCGTTCTTGTGGTGGGCTGACTTTTAATAGAATATCTGTTTCACCCCATAATTTGGCAGTATCGCTGATTATTGTCGCTCCTGCGGCTTCATAGTCAGGATCACTGAAAAAAGATCGCTCTCCTGCACCTGCTTCTACCCACACTTCCAAACCTTGTTTTACCAATCGAGCAACGGTGTCAGGAATTAATGCCACACGACGTTCACAAACTTCAATTTCTTTAGCAACTGCTATTCTCATGAAATCTCCTGAAGATAAATACCTAATCTCTGCCAAGTAAGCGATTGTCTAGATGAGGCGTGTCCCGCGCTCATAGTACTTAGGCAGGAACATCAGCCATGAATTTTACTTGTAGATTGAACCTTGAATCTTTCCTCTCCCACTCTTAGCTGTCCAGGCAAAGCCTGACTTTGCCGTTCGCAGATGTCATATTCTCAGATAGTTGCAAACAGGGTTACGTATTGCACATCCTAAATTGATTCCCAAATTTTGCATCTTTATCTTCAGCTTGTTTTCGGGATTGAGAAATTTTGGTATTCCTTTCTTATAGAGTAATATTGACCCAATTTTGAAGGCTTTATAATTTCCAAATCAAATTTTAATGATTACGACTTTGATTCCAACTTATTTTAATCAATTTAGCCCAACTTAACTGGCGATCGCTGATGACACGCCTCAATTTTTATAACAAAATTCTCAAATTTAGATACACTTATACATATTTAGAAATATAATCCAATCCCAACTGTGTTTCTATGTAGTTCAAAATTTGACCAATCTAGTCATCAAATTAGCACCCTGTAAGGGTAATGAAGTAAATCGATTTACCGTTAAATTTATAACTAAGTAATTTTACTAACGTCCAAACATCAGGTAGGATGGCACTTTTTGTTGTTACTGAACGTCAATTGTCAGGGAGTGAGTAGTAAACTTTAGTAACGAATACTAACACACGGTTATTTAGATAACAGATTTATATTTTGGTAGAGGAAACCCAATTATGCGACGTTTACTTTCCGCTTTAGCCGTGACTAGCTGTTTAGTGACTGTATTTCCAGCCCTGACTTGGGCACAAGGTTTACCTGGATTTACGCTGTTTAGCGGCGTCAAAAGCGAAAATCAACTGCCCTTCCGGTTAGATTTTGGTGGACAAGCTAATGCTTGGGATCGATACATATTGAGAATCCCAGCCAAAAGAATGAAATTGGCAGTTGGTCAATTTGCCATTAACTACCCTGACTATTACAAAGGAACTTTTGACCAGAAAAAGATTGAAGTCAGAGTCAAAGGCAAAGCAGTTCCGCTTTCTGAAGTGAAGTGGGACAAAGAAGGTAAGCTGATTAATATTTTCCCTCAAGAGCCGGTGCCAGCAGGTAGTGCCGTTGAGGTAGTCTTATCTAACGTGAAAAACCCAGCATTCGGTGGAATTTACTATTTTAACTGTCAAGTACTCTCGCCTGGTGATGTGCCATTATTGCGCTACATGGGAACATGGATTTTGAGCATCAATTAAGAGTAGGGAGTGGGGAGTGGGGAGATGAGGGAGCAGGGGAAGCAGAGGGAGCAGGGGGAGCAGGGGAAGAAGAAGAATAATATTGATATTGACCAATGCCAAATGCCCAATGCCCCATTCCCTATTTTTTAATAAAGTGATAAAATTGCAGATTGTGAGTTTTTATAAAAATCACCTAAGAGGAGAAGAGTATGAAAAGAACACTAGGCGGCACTAGCCGTAAGAGAAAAAGAACGTCGGGTTTTCGCGCCAGAATGCGGACACCAGACGGCAGAAACGTGATTAGCGCCAGGAGAAGAAAGGGGCGTCATCGTCTAAGCGTTTAGGGCGGATCTAAGCTAAAAGAACATCTGTGGCTTTGCCTAAAGCAAATCGGCTAAAATCCCGCAAGGATTTTCAGGCAGTTTTCCGGGAAGGGATTCGGCGTCATGGCTCTTATTTAACATTGAGAGCTTTAAAGCCGTTATGTTCAACAAAACCTTCTTTGGACACTGCCACCCAGACTACACAAGCAAGTGACTCAGCACATCTTGCCAGCACGCGAATTGGCATTTCCATAAGCACGAAAGTCAGCAAAAGGGCAGTGGTTCGCAACCGAATAAAACGGCAAATTGCTTCTGCTTTACACAAATTGCTGCCCAAATTATCACCAGGATGGCGGTTAGTGTTCATTGTCAAACCCACAACAGTAGAATCTAAGTGCGTAAGCCCACAATTTCTGCAAGAATTAGAGCAGTTGTTGGCACAAGCTGAGGTGTTCGATGGGAATTCGTGAAGATGTTTATTATGAAGGTGGTCCCCATATTGGGGATTTAATTGTCAACCTGTTGATTGGGCTAACCATTGTTGGGATACCATTAACAGTCGGGGCAATTGTCAGAGCATTGTGGCTGCGTTTCCGCATCACCGATCGCCGGATTACCGTGACAGGAGGTTGGCAGGGACGCGATCGCACTGACATAATTTACTCAGAAATTGTCAAAGTCGTCACAGTCCCCCGTGGCATTGGCTTATGGGGAGATATGGTACTAACCCTAAGAAACGGCAGTCGTCTTGAATTGCGGGCAATTCCCAAGTTTCGGGAAGTTTATGACTACATCAACGAAAGAATTGCTGCGAAAAATCCTGAATATAGCGCCGCTGCTAATAAGTGATGGGAGTAGGGAGTAGGGAGATAGGGAATGCAAAATTTACTCAGATAAGATCCAAAGTTAAGAACTTCCCACTTACCAAAAACTACATACTACTCCCAATTCCCCACTCCCCACTCCCTTTTTTTGGATGTGCGGCTATCCGTAGCGAAGGGTAGTCGCACATAATTTATGATTTAGATAAATTAGATTCAGTCAGTTTACAGTACCTCAGGTTGAATTCAGAATAATGGATTTTGGTATCGGCTTTCTCTCGAACAACGTGATGCTGCCAATCATAGATTTTTTCTATGGTATAGTGCCTAGCTACGGATTGGCGATCGTTGCTTTGACCCTGATAGTCCGCTTCGCGCTCTATCCCCTGAGTGCTGGCTCAATTCGCAACATGCGGAAGATGCGAATTGTACAACCTCTGATGCAGAAGCGGATGGCAGAAATCAAAGAGCGCTATAAGGATGAACCGCAAAAGCAGCAAGAGGAAATGGTCAATGTTCAAAAAGAATTTGGCAACCCCTTGGCTGGCTGTTTTCCATTACTAGTACAAATGCCGGTCTTATTAGCGCTGTTTGCCACTTTGCGGGGTTCGCCTTTTGCAGGTGCAAACTACAGCGTTAACCTGCAAATCTTACCCGCAGAACAAATCGAACAAATTCAACCGCAAGCCTTTGCAACTGCTCCTCAAAATATTTACATTGCTGATGGAGAACACGTTAAAGTAGCTGCCATCCTTCCCAGTGGTAACAAACTGGCGGTGGGAGAACAAACTAAGATCCAATATCAGACCGTTGAGGGCAAACCATTTCAGGTACTCTTAGCAGAACACCCAGAAAATAAGCTCATTCCTGATTGGAAAATTACCAAAGGTGAAGATAGGGTAAAAATTGATGCCCAAGGCAATGTAGAAGCATTGCAGCCTGGAGAAGTCACTATTCAAGGAACAATTCCTGGACTAGCAGCAGACAAAGGCTTTCTATTTATTGATGCCTTAGGCAGAGTTGGCGCAACTGATCCAGATGGCACAATCCACTGGGATATCGTCGCCATGATCGTCTCCTTTGGAATCAGCCTTTATGTTAGCCAAATGCTTTCTGGACAAAATTCCAGTGGTGGCAATCCGCAGCAGGATACAGTTAACAAAATCACTCCAGTTATTTTTTCTGGGATGTTTTTGTTCTTCCCCTTACCAGCTGGGGTGCTGATGTATATGGTGATTGGTAATATTTTCCAAACCGCACAAACTTATCTTCTGTCCCGCGAACCTCTACCAGAAGAACTGCAAAAAATCGTAGCAACCCAAGAGAAAGAAGCAGTAATCGCAGAACAAAAGGCATTGCCATTTGAACCAAAAAGTGCCAAGAAAAAGGCAACAGGGGGATCATGAGCAATATTCCCATGCAGCGAGGTCAGCAGTGGTTAAAATCCCTGCTGGAACTCACTGGAATACCTGCTGAAATTCAGGGTCATTTAGAAACTGCCCAATCTCAAGAGGGCGATTCCCCAGAACCAGATAACTACTGGTTAACAATCGATCAAACTAATTTAACGACAGAACAAATCCAGGTATTAATTGGTGCTGATGGTTCTGTGTTAGATGCGATTCAGTATCTAGCAAATTCGGTTTTAAACCTGAGCCAACCCCCGGAAGAACAAGCCTCTTACACTATTGAGTTGAACGGCTACCGGGTTAAAAGAGAAGCCGAAATTCGCGCATTAGCAGAAGCAGCAGCCGATGAAGTGCGCTTTTCTGGTAGAGAAGTGGAAATCAAATCCCTCAGTTCTGCTGAAAGGCGGCAAATCCATACCTTCTTGAAGGAGTTTGGAGATTTAGAAACCTTCAGTCGCGGTAAAGAGCCACATCGTCATCTGGTTGTGCGACCAGCTTCTTTGGAAGAAGTTAGGAGTTAGGAGTTGTTCAATTTTGGATTTTAGATTTTAGATTCAATCCAAAATCCAAAATCTAAAATTGGCAGAGTTAGGAGTTTATTGAAGTTTATAGCTATATAATTTCAAAATTCCTCTTGTTCCTAAAAGCTAAAATAAAGATATAACATCAGTATAATTGCTGATAATCAAGATAAATTTTTAGTGAGAATGTCTCACAAATCCTATGGACGCTATTTATATTCCGCAGCTAGCTAAAGCCCCGGAGCGGACAGAGGAAGTTCAGGTTCAGGAATTTCTGCCTGGTCTGGAAACGTTGACACCAGTTCGCGGTCATGTGCGCGTGCAGCATCATGGCAATTACTTGGAAGTGTCCGCTCAGGCAGAAACAATTATTACTTGTACCTGCAACCGCTGTTTGCAGCAATACAATCGACGTTTAGGGCTTGATACGAAAGAAATCATCTGGTTAGATGAAACTGCAAATCAGGGAAATGACTTGCCCCTAGAGCGGGAAGTGACTATGGAAGAGTTGCTGGAAACCCTACCACCCGATGGTTATTTTTATCCCAACGAATGGCTGTATGAACAGATGTGCTTGGCAGTACCCCTGCGCCAGTTATGCAGTCGGAATTGTCCAGGTATTCCTGTAAGTAGTACAGTTGATAATTCTGATAGTCCTGAAACTCCAGTTGATAACCGTTGGGCTTCTCTGGAAGCTCTGAAAAAGCAACTTCCGAGCTAATAGCCTATTGCTTATGCCTCAAATTCTGTGATTTCCCGCCCGCGCGTAGTTTACCGCCGTAGGCATCGCTTTCGGGAATATTAACTCGACAGAGACAGCATGGGTGGTAAATATACGAGGCTTGTAAGATGCGATCGCAAAGTTTATGTCTACTATTGTATCTCGGCTCGACATTACACAAATATTCTGTGATGTAGATGACTTCTGTAAGCAGTGGGAAAACTTATGGCAACAAATACCACTTTTACAAGGCATCACCGGAAAAATTAGGGTGACTGACCATCAATAACATTTAGAAAATCTTCAGCCGTGATAATCGGGCAAGAAAAATTATCTTTTAGACTGAGGTAAATCGCGATCGCCGGTCACGAGATAATCAGCCTCACTGACCACAGCCAAAAGTAAAAAAGCCACATCAAACGGATCACGACATTCAGGAATTACAGGCAAGCGGCCAGGTATCGCTACAGCTTCACAAAAGAGTATGTAATCCGATAGTAAATCTTCTTGATCAGTTGGCGTGAGCTTAAACTTTGGATAAGCCAGCACTCGGATTAACTCAGTTGTTGTCGCTTTAGAAACCAGCGGAGTGAAGAGATCGTCCTGCCATGCCAAACGAAGCCTAGATACTCTGCCCCCAAATATCAGCGCCGAGATGATAATATTAGTATCAATTACCACCCGGGAACAAACCATTACGATTGACGCGCCCAAGCCACTGCATCAGCCACATCCTGCTCACTCACTCCTAAATCCGCCAGCTTAGATCGAACTGCATCAGCCCGCTGAATTTTTACAGGAGTCAGAATAATTTGCCCTCCCTCCACCTTTACCTCAAAATACTCAGCCTCACCGATTTCACGAGTAATACTTTTAGGCAGGGTTAGTTGATTTTTAGAAGTTAACTTGGCGAGCATGACTTGCCTCCTAGCCTTTGCTATCAAATGTAAGGATTCCTTACTTGGGTATATACATTTTACCTTACTAAATCTAAAACCCAATCACAGAAACAGCTTTTCTGACAAAAGACTTGATAAACGGCTTTCAGTTTTCGGAAATTTATAAAAAACGTGGGTGACTCCTGCCACCCATAAACCTACTCTTTGGTTAGTTCCTCTAACTATGCGATCGCATCCGAACGGGTTTTAGCTTCGGCTACACAATCAGGCAACTCTGGCACTGACGCGATAAAATGCCCCTCGGATGCCTGTTCAACCAGAACATGAAGAGACAGCCTATTCAAACTTGTGACTCTTTGAAGATTCATAGACAGCGATACTAGATTCACTTTCCCCATAATTATGCCTTAATCAAAACTCAAATACCTGATGCAAATAGGCATTTAGCCGAGATATGAACGAAAAAGGTAATTCAGAAATGTTTACGTCTAAGTGTATTATAAAAATCTTGATTCTTCGTTAGTCCACGGAGGTGGACTTTGTTTGTATAGCAGTGAATTCTATTCGCCTAATATTTTGCTGAACAATGAGAGAAGAACAAATAACCACACCTAAATATGAACTTCCGTGAAGAGTTTAAACTGCTGCTACGCGCCCGCTACCCTTTGATTTATATTCCCACTTATGAGGAAGAACGGGTAGAAGCAGCTATCCGGGAAGAAGCAACCAACCAGGGTAATCGCCCAGTCTATACTTGGGATTTTGTCGATGGCTATCAAGGAAACCCCAATGATGTGGGGTTTGGGCGACGTAACCCCCTACAAGCTTTAGAATTTATCGAAAAATTACCAGCTTCCGCACCTGCGGTATTAATTCTCCGAGATTATCATCGCTTTTTAGATGATGTAGCGATCGCCCGCAAACTCCGCAATCTGTCCAGACTTCTCAAATCGCAACCAAAAAATATTGTCCTACTGTCGCCACGCATCGCCATTCCTGACGATTTAACCGAAGTGCTGACAGTCGTAGAGTTTCCCTTGCCCGCCGCCGCAGAAATTAAAACTGAGATAGATCGTTTGTTACAAAGTACTGGTAACTCACTTTCTGGCAAAGTTTTAGATGACTTAGTGCTATCTTGTCAAGGACTTTCGATGGAAAGGATTCGCCGGGTTTTGGCAAAAGCGATCGCTACCCACGGAGAATTGCAACCAGAAGACGTGGATCTCGTTTTGGAAGAAAAGCGCCAAACTATCCGCCAAACCCAAATCCTGGACTTCTACCCCGCCACTGAGCAAATTTCTGATATCGGCGGACTCGATAACTTGAAAGACTGGCTGATCCGTCGGGGAGGCTCATTTACTGATAAGGCGCGACAGTACGGATTACCGCACCCCCGTGGTTTAATGTTGGTGGGTATTCAAGGAACTGGTAAATCGTTAACTGCAAAAGCGATCGCTCATCACTGGCATTTACCTTTGCTACGTCTGGATGTGGGAAGGTTATTTGGTGGTTTGGTGGGTGAATCAGAATCTCGGACTCGCCAAATGATCCAAGTAGCTGAAGCCCTCGCTCCATGTATTTTGTGGATTGATGAAATAGATAAAGCCTTTGCCGGACTTGGTAGCAAAGGTGATGCAGGAACAGCCAGCCGTGTGTTTGGTACTTTTATTAACTGGCTAGCCGAAAAAAGCTCACCCGTTTTTGTCGTCGCTACCGCCAACGACATCCAAGCCCTACCGCCGGAAATGCTTCGTAAGGGGCGATTTGATGAAATTTTCTTTGTGGGATTGCCCACCCAAGAAGAGAGAAAAGCAATTTATGATGTTCATTTATCCCGATTGCGCCCCCATAACTTAAAAAGTTATGACATCGAAAGATTAGCTTATGAAACGCCCGATTTTTCTGGGGCAGAGATTGAGCAAACTTTAATTGAAGCGATGCATATTGGATTTAGCCAAAACCGCGACTTTGCTACCGACGACATTTTAGAAGCAGCCAGTCAGATCATCCCCTTGGCGCGAACTGCCGTAGAGCAAATTCAGCAACTCCAGGAATGGGCTGCTGCTGGGAGAGCGCGTTTAGCATCTAAACACAATCCTTTGAGCGAACGCCTCCGGCGCACTACGTGAACCCATTCAACAGTAGCTACAATAATTGATTAGTTAATAATTGCTAGTCAATAGTCAACAGTTAATCATGAATTACTATTGACTATTGACTATTGACTATTTACCACTGGTGATCAGGTTTTAACTATGTTGTCTGGCTTAACAAAATTTATACTTGGGTTTTTCTTAGCGATCGCTATCTTAATCGGTGGCGGCGCTGCAATTGCACTCTATTTCATGAATCGCACGGGCATCCCTCCTGCCAAACCAGTTTATTCCAACGATAGTCCTTCAGTGAAAGCCCAAGCTCCCAAAGCAACTGAACCTGGAGGAGCTAAACCCGGCCTTACACCTGGGACAAAGGCTGAATCATCCCCAAGCTCAACCTCCGCTCCCACAGAATCACCAAAGGCTACCCCATCAGCAAAACCATTGCCATCAGGAGCTTACCGAGGGCGTGTTAATTGGGCTGAAGGCTTGAGTTTGCGATCGCAACCAAATCTACAAGCTGAAAAGATTGGAGGGGTTGGTTTTAATGAAAAAATTATTGTTTTGGAAGAAAGCGAGGATAAAGGCTGGCAAAAAATACGTTTGGAAGGTAGCGAACAAGAAGGTTGGGTGAAAGCAGGTAATACTGAAAAAGTTGATGAACAATAGGTATGGGTATGGGGATGGGGCATGGGGCATTGGGTACAAGAGGCAGAGGGGCAGAGAGGCGGAGGGGCAGAGGGGAAAACTTACTACAACTTCTCCCCTGCTCCCCTGCTCCCTCTGCTCCCTCATCTCCCCACTCTCTAGTTAAACTACTTGTAAATAAAAATACATAAAGCAAGCATAACACAGAGGAATTGATATAATTCTGTATAGTCATAACTTGAAAAAAAACAAGTGGAAACAGGGGTAGATAGCTATTTAACCAAGCTTGCCTCAGTCTACGAGGCATCCGAAAGCGTCAAGGTTGTTCCTAGCGTAACTAATTTCAAATTTTTGAATTGGAAAAAGTTATCTAGTGGTGCGGCGATGCGTCTTTTGTCTGTGGCCATGATTACGGGGCTTCTGAGTTTAGCCGGGCAAGCTTTTGCACTTCAAAAAATAGGAAGTAATGGGGCTGAAGTTACCAGTAGTCAGAGATGTTTAAAAAAGTTAGGTTACTTTAACGGCCCGGTGACAGGTAAATTTGCTAGCCTGACTCAAAATGCTGTAATCAAATTTCAGCAAGCCAACAGAATACCTGCTGATGGAGTTGTGGGTCTTAATACGCAACGAGCCTTGCAACGAGCCTGTCAAAGTAGAACTGCTAGCAGAAATACAAGTGGCGCATTGCGTAGGCCAAGTGGTCAATATCCCACTCTCTCTCAAGGCAACACTGGTACGGCCGTGACAAGATTGCAACAGCGTCTGCGGCAGTTAGGCTACTTGAGTGCTAATCCCACTGGAAATTTTGGTCCAATGACCAGAGATGCTGTAATTGCATTCCAGCGAAAATATCGCATATCTGCTAACGGGATTGTGAATCAACAAACTTGGAACGCACTACAGGGTTCCTCTCCGACTCCAGGCAGATCAAGTCTCTCGACTCAACAAGTGAGAGAACTACAAGCGCGTTTGCAGCAGCTAGGTTTTTTTAATACTAATCCCACTGGGAATATTGGCCCAATGACTAGAGAGGCTGTCATGCAATTCCAGCGAAGTTATCGCCTACCTGTTGATGGCATAGCCAATGCTCAAGTTTTACAAGCAGTGCGTAGAGCCTCCACAGGTGGATATGCTACTCAACAACCAAGCAGAAATTATCTGACTGTAGGCGATCAGGGAGAAAACGTCAGATTAGTCCAAGAGCGTTTATCGCGGTTGGGTTTCTCTAATACCAATCCTGATGGCTTTTTCAATGATTACACCAGAGAATCTGTGATTGCATTCCAGCAATATTCTCGACTTAATTCTACTGGAAATGTAGATTGGCAAACTTGGCAAGCCTTAGGGTTAAATAGCACGACTGGGGGCAATTACGCTGAGGCTAATGGTTATGTATTAACTGAGACTAACGACTATGTAGCACCTGTTACCAATGACTTTGTAGCACCTCAAACTAATCGTTATTTACCTCCTACTGGTGGCTATGTAGTGCCTGTTAACAATGGCAACACATTAGTTGCTAATAAGCCTTACAGAGTAATAATACCAATTTCCAATAATGATACTCTGATTAAAGTGCAACAATATATACCTGATGCTGTCACAGAGCAATCCAGTCTAGGGGATTATGTGAATGCTGGGGCATTTAGCGATCGCGCCCAAGCAGAAACCCTAACGAAAAAGCTCCGCTCATTAGGTCTTGATGCACGGGTAAAATTCAATTAAATTGACAAACTCAATTGGGAACCTTCTTGAGTTTTATTCACTTCAATCCGGGCTTGGAAAGCTTCTTTGAGGTGAGGCATGTGGGTGACAGTGAGGATGCAGGCAAAATCGGAAGCGATCGCATTAATCGCTGCAATCAAGCGATCACATCCTTCGGCATCCTGTGTACCAAAACCTTCATCCACAATCAACAATTGCAACGCCGCCCCCGCCCGTTGCGCTAATAATTTCGCTAAAGCTAAACGGATGGCAAAGTTAATTCTAAAAGCTTCTCCACCAGAGTAAGTTTCATAAGATCGCGTCCCTCTAGAATCGGCGATTAAAATATCTAAGGTGTCTA
The DNA here is from genome assembly GCF_034932245.1 of Nostoc sp. UHCC 0251. Taxonomy (NCBI): domain Bacteria; kingdom Bacillati; phylum Cyanobacteriota; class Cyanophyceae; order Nostocales; family Nostocaceae; genus Nostoc; species Nostoc sp. UHCC 0251. The sequence continues at coordinate 4,612 of NZ_JAYGHD010000033.1, read as the reverse complement.
TCAGCTTGGCATTTTTCTTAGTTGATTTAGCACTGCGCCCAGCTTTTTGAGTAATAAATTGTACATGAAACTGATTACCACTCAGCCGCGAAAGTAGTTGATTTGTCTCGGCTTCCAGTTGCGGTAACACATTTTCAATCATTAGTGCTTGGATACCGTTTTTACCAAAGGCTTGCGCTAATTCCTGATAAACACGATATTCCTGCTTGCAAGATTGTAGTTGCTGCTGCTGTTGTTCATACTGAATTTGCAGCGTTTCCAGTTGAAGCGCCAGCTGTTCCAAACGCCCTAATTTGGATATTTGCTCATCGAGTTGCCGTCTGCGGATTGCTAACTGCTGCTCTAAAGCTTGAATTTGGGCAGATGGGTTAGCTGTTGCTTGTAATTGCTGGATAATGCTTTCAATTTGTCCGCCGAGTTTTTGCCGTTCCGTTACTCTGGCGCTTCTGGATTCCTCTAAGTCTTGCAATCTCATTTGGAGTTGCGGATATTGCTGCTGGCCTGACAGCAGTTGTTGATACCGCAAATGCCAAGATTGAGCTTGACGGACAGCCATACGCAGATTGTTGTGCTGCTCGGAACTGTAGCCAATTTCGGTAATGTGACGCTCAAGAGCCGCGATTTGTTTAGCACATTCAGAATCAGTCTGATCTTGCTGGATTCTGAGTTGTAATTGAGCAATTTGGGATTGTAATTCTGGTTTTCGGGCTAATAGTTGCGCTTGTCGTTTAGTAGCATCTTTAATTTGCCCTTGTTTAATTTCTGCCCATCGCCACCGTTCAACTTCACTCCGAGCAAGGGCGTGGTCTTGTTCATTATAATTAGCTTGTTGCAGATATTGGTCTAGCTGCCGGAGTTCAGCTTGTTTATCAGGAGCGTAATCACCAGCTTGGAGCGATCGCTCTAAATGTTGTTTTTCAGCAGCAATTTGTTGTAACTGTTGTTGGACATCAGTTGTAGCTTCTAACTGTGCTGCCAATTGTCCCCGTTGTTCACGTAAACCATCGTAGCCCGCCAATTGTTGGGAAATTTCCCGATATTCCTGCCTAAGTACCTGTATTTCTCTGTCTGACACAGCCATTTGTTCCCGCACTACCCAAAACTGCCCTTGAGTATCCTCTAACTCAGCCTGGGTTTTTTCCACCACCCGACTCCAGTGATGTTCATCTAAAGGACGTTCGCATAATGGACAAAGTGCTTCAGGATTTTGGAGCATTTGCAATTTCTGCTCTAATTCTCCCAGCAGTTTTTCATAATCCCGTTGATGAGCTTGCAGACGTTCGATAAAGTGCCGCCTTTCTTGCCCTTTTTCCTGCACTCGTTGTAGATAAACCCGCTTTTTCTCCAGTTCCTCAATCTGAATTGCCACATCCATCACCGCTTGTTGCAGTTGCGGTTGGCGGCGGTGCTGGCGTTGCAATTGGTTCTCAGTATTTTGGAGTTGTTCGAGTCGCGCTACTAAACCAGCATGAGTGCGATCGAGTTGGCTTTGTAAAGTTGCTCGTTGTTGCAACAAGGGAGTAACTTGCATTTGCAGTTGATCTAAACGCGCAACATGGTGACGGGCTGCGGTTAGCTGTGACAAAGCAGCTTCTACTTCACCTGATTTAGTCAGAGTTTGTTGAATATCTCGCTCTTGTTGCTGCAAAGCTTCGATTTGGGCTTGGGCTTGTTGTAGTTGCCGTTCGATTTCGTGAATTTGTTTGGTAAGCTGTTGTTGCTTTTGTTGGCGAGTTTGTTGGGCGCGGGTGTATTCTTCAAATTTGGCAGCAAAGGCTTCTTCTTGAGATTGGAGACTTTGATATTGGGCGTATCCAGCTTTAATTTCAGCTTCTTGGTGTAATATTTTTTCTAAATCTGATAGCTGAGAGCCAATAGCTGATTGTTCTTGTTGGAGGCGATCGCAATCTTGGCTAAGATTTTGGTATTGCTGCTTTATAAAATTGAGTTGTTGTTCCCAATTTTGGCGCTGGTGCTGGACAACTTGCAAACTTTGCAATTGAATATTATCAAAAGCTTGCACCTGTTGCAGTTGGTTGAGTTCGGCTTCTAACTCGACTCTTTGCGCTTGGGTTGTCTCCCGTTGTTGCAGCTGAATTTTTATCGACTCTAAAGAACGCTCTAACTCTACTGCCCTGGCTTTGAACTGACGAGAAGATTCTTTTGCCCGTTCTTCCAAATCATCGTACTGATTGAGCTTCAACAACTCCGCTAAAATTTCTTTGCGTTCCGTCGGGCGTTTGAGCATGAACTCATCTGCACGCCCTTGACGTAAGTAAGCAGAATTAATAAATGTATCATAATCGAGCTTGATGTGTTCTAGAATCAAATCTTGGGTTGCTCTTACCCCTTTGCCAGTGAGTGAGCGAAACCCAGATGGTATTTCTATTTGAAATTCCAGAACGCTAGTACCTCCCCGAATTCGGGTACGAATCACGCGATATTTTTGCTGGTTGCTTTGAAAAGTAAAATCAACTCGAACTTCTTTCGCCCCAGAATAGATCACATCATCTTCAGCAGTGGCACGGCTTTCACCCCAAATTGCCCAAGTGATTGCTTCCAAAAGTGAAGATTTACCCGCACCATTGGAACCCGAAATACAAGCCGTATGCAAACCACGAAAATCTAAAGTTGCATCACGGTAACTAAGAAAGTTTTTGAGGATAAGTTGTACTGGGATCATTCACGCTATAGCGCCACATCTACTTTTAATAATTAACAGTACAGATGCACTGTTTGTTAGTTTAGCTATCTAGATATCAGGTTTCTAGTCTTGAAGACATCAATTTTACAAAAATTAACAATAGAATAACCAAATTTCTCTTGTTGCATGAAAAAGTTTTGCTGTCTTTGGAGAAAAATGAAAGTTCTGTAGAGGTTTCTTGTTATTTCTGCCTGTTATCTGAGAAAAAACATTCATAGGACTTACGCAAAATATCTCTCAAACTCTGATTTCTCCGTGTCCTCTGCGCCTCTGTGGTTCGTTATCCCGTAACTCGTGCGTAAGTCCTAATTCATAGAAGAGTGGCAATACTTTGAAAATCGTATTGAGGTACTTCAAAGTCGTATTGAGGTACTTCAAAGTCGTGTTGAGGTACTTCAAACTTTATCGCACCTCGATCAAGTACACAGGTGCAACGCCGAATAGCCCGCCGTAGGCATCGCTTTCATGAATCTCCTGATCGCTTGACTTTTAAAACAGTCGCTAGAAATCTTCTTAACTGAGCAGTATCGAGATGAGAGATGATTGGGCAATCCTTAGCTAATTTGGCTAATGCTTACTTTTCTCTGGGGCAGTACCAACAGGCGATAGAGTTCTTGCAGCAGTCTTTGGATATCGCTACCGAAATTGGCGATCGCAATTCTGAAGCGATCGCATGGTTTAATTTAGGTGAGGCATTAGAAAACCTCAACCGAGAATCAGACGCGCTGGGTGCTTATCGCAATGCCCGTGAACTTTATCAGGCGATGGGACTTGATGCTGATGTGCAAGATTGCAACAATGCAATTGAGCGTCTTTCTCAACCAAAAACGCTGTAGTCTCCCGTCGTGGGTTTTGGGTGTGGTTGCGTCGGTTCTGGCGTTGGGTACGCAGTTGGTTCCGGCGTTAAAATAAGGTGTAGGAATAGTGATGAACATAAATTTAAGAGAAAATAACATTTGGAACTATGTTGCAAAATACCTATCAACTCCCATTGACATTTGAGCAAATTCTTACCCTAGTTAAACAACTTTCTGATTCAGAAAAGTTGTTACTTAGCAAAGAGCTAGAAAAAGAAACCTTGAATAAAAAGTTAACGCAGTTACTAGAAGTATTTCAAACTGATGAATTATCTTTAGAGGAAATTACAGAGGAAGTAGAATTAGTCCGTTCTCAAATTTATGCCAGAAAACAAAACAATCAAGATAATCATTGATACTAATCTTTGGATTAGCTTTCTAATTGGTAAGGAATTAAAACAACTACAAAACCTTTTACTTGAAGAAACAATTCAAGTGGTAGTTTCTGAAGAGATATTAAAAGAAATTATATTGGTTACTCAACGTCCTAAGTTACAAAAATATTTTCCGCCTAACAAAGTCAATGAATTAATTCAAATTTTGCGAACTATTGGTTTATTTATAAATATAATTTCCGAAGTTTATATTTGTCGGGATGCAAAAGATAGCGATGCTAATTTTTTACTTACAGGCGATCAAGATTTATTAGAAATTGCAAAATTTGAAAATACTGAAATTGTTACCTACCAAAACTTTTTACTGAAATTATAGATTTATTGGATGATAGTAGATTCAAAAAGTAGCTGTGGAGAATATGGGATGAAAATTGAAAGTGCAGAACAAGTAAAATTATTCTATATTGCTAAAATTCTCTACAAATCATCTTCAGATAAACCTGATTATCAACCTTTGTACCAAGAAAGCTTTGTTTTGATTAAAGCCGCTTTTTTAGAAGAAGCAAAAGTAAAGGCTTTGAATTATAGTAAAAATGAAACCGTCAGCTATACAAATGAAAATGGAGAAATTATTACTTGGTCTTTGCAGCAAGTAATAGACTTCAGAGGGTTGCAGGTTTAGGGTTGCAGGTTCGGGAACCCCCGTTTAAAAACGG
>NZ_JAYGHD010000032.1:0-34932 GCF_034932245.1 Nostoc sp. UHCC 0251 | reverse complement strand
ATAGGACTCATATTTGATTTTTGAAAAAATTCAGTGTAACTCAAAGAGGCTTCTTACCTATTGCCTATTGCCTATTGCCTTTCTAAGCAAATAATTTCTCCAAATCAAATCAGATCGCTATTATGAGTTCATAGAGGGGGATGAAACAGCTAAAATCGCGTTCTCAAGACCTGCGGAGTTTATTTGAGAACAATATTACTATTGAATACGTGGCAGAACCCCTCAAAGCGATGCCATCTGATGCAGAGGTGACAGAAGTACTGCATTGGATGCAGACACAAAATTTTGATGTGATCGGCGTTGAAACGGGAGATACTATTAGCGGTTATATAGAACGCTCTAGTTTGATGCAAGGCAAAGAAGGCAAGTGTGGCGACTATCAACGGGTGTTTCATCCCAAAGAACTAATTGCCATTTCCACCCCACTTATGAAGTTGCTACCCATCCTGCAACAAACTCCGCGATTGTTTGTCTTGGACTGCAATCAGGTAAGTGGTATTGTTACCTGTGGCGACTTGCAGAAAGCACCTGTACGAATGCTACTGTTTGGCTTGGTGACGCTGCTAGAGATGAATTTGCTGCGGCTGGTGCGGATTTACTATCCCCAAGATTCTTGGCAACAAGTCCTTAAACCTGAGCGGTTAGAAGTTGCTCAAAGACTATGGCGAGAGAGCCAGGAAAGAAACGAAGCTACCGATTTATTAGATTATCTGCAATTCTGCGATAAGCGAGAGTTAGTTTTAAATCAACCAGAACTTCTCCAGCAACTAGGACTCAAGTCCAAGCGGTTTGGCGAACGCTTTCTTAAGTCTGCTGAACAGTTGCGAAACCGATTAGCTCATGCCCAAAATTTAGTTAGTGGCTCCTCTTGGACAGAGTTGATTTCTCTAGCAGAGGCGATGGAAACGCTGTTAATTCTCTGTGAGGAAGTTGAGTAAATTGTTCAGCCTTGGATAACATTATCACTTTAACTAGCAAGTCGTTGATCTGTTGTTAGCAGTGCTGATGAATAGACATCTGGTGAAAATGAATTGTTTTGACGTTGCATTGCAACGTCTCTACAAGGGTTTCAGGTAACGCATAATTAATTTCTGGAGATGTCTAATTAGCTGCAATCAATGCATGGATGCAAAAGTTGCAAGCAGTAAAGACTGAATCATCAAACCTATACAGATGTAGGCTTACTTTTTAGTGAACTTATAAATTTTTCTTCTACTGACTCTACGTTAACAAGCACCGCTCTTATCTGACACAACTTTTAAAGTTTTCAAGATTAAACGAATATCATAAACGATAGACCACTTACGTTGATAGTCTAAGTCCATGTGAACAATATCTTCAAAGTCTTTAATACTGGAGCGACCATGAGCCTGCCATTCACCAGTTATACCCGGTTTGACATTCAACCTTTTCCAGTGATGTCTTGAGTAGTGGATCACTTCATTGGGAGTGGGAGGGCGGGTGCCGACTAGACTCATTTCCCCCATTAGTACGTTCCAAAACTGAGGGAGTTCGTCTAAGCTAGTGCGGCGGAGAAACCTGCCTATACAAGTAATGCGGGGATCATTCTCATTTTTGAATATCTGATCGCTTTGAGCTTCATTCTTAACTAGATGCTTAAGTTTATCGGCTCCAACTGACATCGAACGGAATTTCCAAATTCGGAAGTAACGCCCATTCAAACCACAACGAACTTGACTGTAAAAGATAGAACCTGGACTATCTAACTTAATGGCGATCGCAATAGGAATTGCTACCACTACTGTAATCGCTAGCCCTACAATAGCACCCAAGATGTCAATCATCCGCTTGGCTTTACTGATTACAGAGGGATGAACTGGAAGTTCAGCTTTAGGAGCATTATGGGTATCATCTAGAACTGGCATATCAAAACGCTGAGAAGTAGAAGTATTAGACACAGTAATTACACATTTAGTAGGTAAGTTTATGAACTCAATGGTCTACTCATTTCCTTATTTAAGTAACTAGTAAAAGTTGAAATAAAATTTTCTAATAGCTTGAGCAAGTAAATATATAACCAACCAATCTGTTCTTTAAGATATTTGCAGTGACAGTAGGGGTGAATACTTCATGGTTGAGCATTGAACATCGTTACGACAGCATCATAATTCTCATAAATTTCAAACACTGAATCCATCTGAGTCAGTTCAAAGATCATCCGAACAGGTGCTTGCAGATTGCAAATTACCAAACGACAACCACTTGAACGTATAGCTGAAATCCCCTTAAGTAAAGCGGCTAAACCCGAACTATCCATAAAATCTACTTTGACTAGATCAATTACCCAAAGATGTTTCGGGTGAGCTACTAAGCTAGATAGCTGTTCTGTTAAGGTATTACTATGCTTCAAATCTAAGCGTTGCTGAGGTTGAATCACGATCAGTTGACTTTCTTGCGTTAGAGTCATAATTTTTATAAATTTAATTAGCTAAAAAGCATCAGAGGTGAGTGATGCACTAGATATGCTCGTCTCGCCATAATTAACCCAAACATCGCTTAAGTATTGTCACAAGCAGTTTTTAATCCTGAGCAAATGCGTCTAAAGTATAAGAATCCTTTAATAGTAAGGGTTTCGGTGTTTTTTAATTTAGCCTAGTTTTACGACAATATCCAAATCCTTCATGGGTTTCAGAAATTTCTGCGTTCGCCCTGGCTTTTAAACAGTCTTGGTGGTGACTTAAAAGTTTAAATCGTTGTTAAGTAAAGACTTGTGAAGCCTACATATACTTTCATACGTAAATACTACTATAAAATACTATCTTATGGCTACTTAAATTATTTTTTATACAGTATCCTAATGAGGAATAAAACTATCCAGATAACTATCCGCTTGGCTGTAGCATAGAGATAGTTTAAATTTCATAATAAGTAGGCACAATAAAACTCATGTATGTTTAATTTTGTAAAAGCTATGGAATGATAAAATTTCTAAGCTATTTGTAGAATTAGTGTTGAACGCATGATATGGGAAGTCAAAATATTTCAAGTAGCGAGTGAGAAATTTTGTTTATCTCGTAATCACTATAGTCAAGCAGTAATAGTAGTCTGTAGACTTGTTAGATTGCAGCCTAATTGCTTATGCTTTTTATCTTTTAATGCTTGAGCTTGTCTGGAAAAAACAGATTTTTTTCTATTTATGCACTCATAACTGATGATTTAGACCGGCTTATTCGCCCAATTCCTTATTTTTATGTCCATTAATTGCTTATAATTGTACTTCCTTTACAAATATATAACCGTTGTATAGCAAGCATTTACAACTTGTCTGCAAGTCTAAATATATGAAAATATCCCACTATACTAAAGCTCCCTAATTCTTTTTTCAAAGTGTTCTTGGAAACCTTAATTTTTCGTTTTCATTTCTCGATAAGCTTAAGCTTCATAACACAAATATTATTAGTAGGATAGGTTCATAAATTATATGAGAAGACACCGAATTATGGTTATTGGTAGCAATGTCACCACCGTGCAGCGTGTCAGCAGTCATTGCCTAAAACAAAATGCAGAAGTTTTTCCATATTACTGCATTCCTACGCTTGAAGAGATAAGTTTGTTTGCACCTCATGTATTGGTGCTATGTCTGCCCATACCTGAGAAATTCCAGCATCAACTACTTCAGCCTTGCATTTTGTGGTCAGAACAACTTATGAATGACAAATCACCACTGGCTACTACTTTTACAGAATTATCTGCCTATTTAGATAAATTCCTCTAAGCTTAAATCAACCCTTGACGTACTGCTAAAGCTGCTGCTTGGACACGATCATCAACGCTAAGTTTGTTGAGAACCATACGTACATAAGACTTGACGGTTCCAAGTGAGAGGTAGAGTTGGTTGGCAATCTGCTGGTTTGAGTGCCCTTGTGCAATAAGTTTAAGAATCTCGCGTTCACGATTACTGAGAATCGGTTGCGCTATTACCTTAGATACGGGAATATCAGGAGCGATAGCAGTTGATCTAAGCATCCGAGCAACTTTTTGAGCTATTAGAGGATCTAAATAAGCACCACCTTGAAGTATCAATTGAATGACGGCGATGAGCTGTTCCCACTCAATGGTTTTAAGGCAGTAACCATCAGCACCAGCTGCAAGCATCCCCATGACCTGGATATCGTCATCAAAGGCACTTAAGGCTAGAACACAAGTGTTCAAGCAGCTACTTTTTATCTGCTGGGTGGCTGTAATCCCATCCATAACTGGCAGATCAATATCCATTAAGACTAAATCTGGTTGCAGTTGGCTAGCTAATTCAACAGCCTGTCCACCATCTAATGCCTCTCCAACTATACTAAAACCAGGTTCAAGGCTAAATTGCCCTTTCATTCCTCGACGGATTAAAGCGTGATCATCAACTAATAGAACCCGCACAGTTTTCTCTTCGTCCATCTTAGGCATCATTCTTGCTACATGTGGCTATATATTATGTTCATATTTGCAATTAACGTTATTTATGACGCTTGGGAGAGTAAACCAGAAAGTACTTCCCTCTCCAACGGAGCTTTCAACACCAATATTTCCTCCGTGAGCCTCAATAATTTGACGACATAAATACAGACCAAGCCCACTTCTTCCACGATGCCCTCGTCCTTGAATAAAGCGGTGGAACAGCTTTTCCTGAGCTTGCGGTGCAATTCCTGAACCGTAATCACGCACCGAAATCTTCACTTGCTCCTCTCCATAAGGCGCTATATCAAGAACAATTTCCCCTTTAGGCTTACTTACGCGCACAGCGTTATCAAGTAAGTTTTGTAAAACCCGTTGAATTTCTAATTCATCACCGTAAACAGTTGGCAACAATTGAGAAATTTTACAAATGAAGGCTAACTCACGTGTAGATGTTGCTTTTACTTGACCAATTACTTTAATTAAAATCTTTTCCCAATTCAGGTGATCGCACATTAAACAAGCGCTGCGTGATTCATAACGGGAGATATCTAAGAGGAGTTCCACAAGCTTAAGCAGATCATCATTAGCTTCATGGTACTCTTCAAACACTTCCTTCCAAGTGTCATTTACTGGGCCAAAAGCTCCTCTGCTCATACAGTCTAGAGTATTACGAGTGGCAAGTAAAGGAATACGGAGGTCGTGGGAAAGTGCAGATATCATGTCTTCAAGCTGTTGGTTACGTACCTCAATCCTTTCTTGACGGTGACGAGTCTCATCAGCGATCGCGTTCAGAACTCCAGCTAGTTCCCCGATTTCGTCTCTAGAAGAATAGCACAGTTGTACTTCCATTTGTCCCGCTTGCCAAAGTTTGCTAACTTGTGTCAATTTGTCTAATGGAAGCTTGACACGCCGATACAACAAATAGAGATTTAAAATTGCTCCTAATAAAATGACTAATGTGCTAAAGATGTTTATCGCAGTATTAATATCATTTAAGTGCTGTACACGATTTTTCCAAACCCTCAAAAAAATCTCTTCGCGCTGAATCAGTTTCTCAATCTCGTTGTGCAAGGAATCAAATAAAGTGCTTTTTGCTAGAGCAGATTTCCTGACAGAACCAGAAAGCGCTTTTTGCTTCAATTCCCTTTGCCACTGGTTATAGATATATCTAATTTTATCGAGCTGCTTTATTTGAGCAGGGTTGTCTTGTACGAGATTGTACAGATGGTTGAAGCTGTTGTGAAAACTGGGCTTCTTCTCACCATAATCTATAGGATTGCTTCGTCCCTGACTAGAATTTTCTAGAAAACCTTTTTCTTTATTATCTATCACAGCATTGAGTAGACGTTCTCCTTCTCGCTCTACCAGTAAAGCATGGGTTACCCGGTCACATGCTTCATGATTTAGGTGTGCTATCAAGAGATTGAAGACTTGCTGTCCAAATAAAAATAATACTAGTACTAAAATACTAGTCTGAAGAGGAGTTAAAAAATTACCTTTCTTAGATGAATGAATTAGGAAAGGTATCAAGCTAATAGCTATCACTATCTAATATCTCCACCACCTTAATTACAGTTACCTAGCATACTAATTAAAATTCTAGACTCTAGAACTGCAACAGCTTTGCTGATATTAAATTTCAATGTTGTTATCCAAAAGCCTTAAATCTTCATATCATATATTACATATAAATATCCTTTCTTTTTATAATTTCAGTGTTAACAACTTCATTGTATTAAATAATGCAGTTGAAGATATAATGATATTCTTTTTATAGATAATAACATCTTACATAAAAATTAATACATCTTATACAAAGTTTTATACTTAACCTACTTTTCCTACTTTCTAATTTATATTAGAGGTTATTTATAGGTTAAATCTAACGCGTAGATTTTTTATTAAGTTACATAGTAGATTCCCTTACATTGGTGTCAATAAAGACTAGTCCGAATTGCTGCCAGCTAGCTAGCCTCCATTACATTAGGCTCATTACCGACTGGTTAAAAAAGGCGATGTTTACCCATGTTTTTCCTCTGTCGAAAGAGCGAAAGATTCCTTCACTCATGCCAACGATTTCCCTATGTAAATATAGTGCTGTAATTTTGCTTTCCGTCCGTGGCTTACCACTGGAGTTTAGACTAAATCAGTCATGTTCAAGAAAAAAGGGAGTCTGATTGTATACAGCCCACCTAGTAGCAGAAGCTGAGAGGAGTACTATCAACTCTCACCAGCTAATATGAAACGTTCCTAACTCAAGGAATTTCGTCAAGTAGCTTATGAATATATAGCCAAGTAGCTTATGAATATATAGCGATATAATTTATTTTACCTAACAGCTTCCAGAAACGCCGATCGCTCATACCGATTGATTAAGTTCAATATATAAATTGTGTTTATACTTTTACACAAGATTTTACAAAAAAGTTATTATCTTTAAATAACCCAGTATTTAAGCTAAAGTCTTTTATGTAGTGATAAAAGCCAATAAAACTAATGTAGCTTTATCGCTTCAACCTTTAAAAGGTACAGATTAATACGTCAATTTGCCAGATATGCCTATAATTATTAGAAACAAGTTTTGACAAATGTGTGCTATAAAACGATTTAAGAGCATTTTTACATCTCTTGTCGTTTTAGATATCTAGCATTTCAATAAGGTGGCAGGTAAGGTAAACCAAAATGTAGTATCCTCGACAGTATTTTCCATGTTGATAGTACCTTTGTGAGCCTCCACAATTTGAAAGCATAAGTAGAGACCTAGCTTATCTATATTATTCCGGCCACGTCCTTGAATAAAGCTATTAAAAAGGCTTTCCTTGTCTAAAGGAGCAATCCCCCAGCCATTGGATCGTACTGATATTTTTACTTTCTCAACTCCAAATAATGCTACCTCAAGAGTAATTTCCTGGTCTGGATTATTGAATTTTACAGCATTATCAAGTATTGTCTGCACAACTCGTTGAATCTCAAGAGCATCACCATACACAATCGGCAGTGAAGGAGCAATTTTGTATTTAATTGTAGACTTTTGTTTGCGAGTACTATTACTGCGGAAAATGGTTTCGACAAAAATGTTTTTCCAGTTAATAATTTCGCACTTCAAGCTTTTAGAAACTTCGGTTTTGTAGCGAGATACATTTAACAGAGCTTCGACAAACTTCAAGAGGTCTTCATTAGCTTGGCGGCAATCTTCTAGCACATCTCTCCAAGTGTCGCTCACAGAACCAAAAGCTCCGCCTAGCATGGCGTACAGAGTGCCACGAGTGGCTAGCAAAGGAGTACGTAGATCGTGGGAAAGGGCAGAAATTAGGTATTCAATCTGTTTATATTTATTACTAGTTATACGTTCTAGGTTGTATAAATTACGCTTTAACTCCATTTGAGCCATGACTTGACGGCTTAACGCTTGCAATGCTTCCAGTTGTTCTGAGTTCATCTGTCGTGGTATATGATCTATCACACAGAGTGTTCCTAAAGCATATCCTTCCGGTGTTATCAGCGGCGCACCAGCATAAAACCGAATATAAGGGTCGGAAGTTACTAATGGGTTGGTAGCGAAACGCTGATCGAGTAGTGTATCTGAAATAATCAAAGTTTCATGGGGCTGCAAAATCGCGTGGGCACAGAATGCCAGATCGCGGGAGGTTGATTCCCTGTCTAATCCGACTTTCGATTTGAACCACTGACGGGACTCATCAATTAAACTGATTAAAGCTATGGGAGTACCACAGATTTGTGCCGCTAAACGAGTAAGATCATCGAAGGCAGCTTCATAAATAGTGTCTAAAATGTTATATTGATGCAGGGCTTGGAGCCTCAAGGTTTCTTTTTCAGTTAATATAATTTCATTCATTAGAAGAGTCTGAAGCATGATCTGCGTATAGAATAAAGATAAATCCTAAGATTTACTTTTGTCATCTTTCTATTGCGATAAATCTGGTATTTTTAGCATATTGGCAAGAATTTACTCTGTAGTAAGTAAATATTTAGAAATCAGGTGCAACTAGGTGGATAGCTGACTGGATAATTTTATTTCACCCTAGAGGATGCTGTCTGCATTGATGCAATCTTGACCACTTTTTGTGATAATCCCGCAAACCACTATCTCAAAGAACGCACGATTGCCCGTTATGCCTTACAAGTTGATGTAGAGATTTGAACGCAGCTATAATTATAAAGAACCGTGGGGCACACGGTCTTATATCGTGTCCGGTTAAAGACTTATCATTAAGACTGCAAGGAGGCAGGGAGTAGGGAGCAGGGAGAGAAAGAATTTTCAAGTTTTTGCACAGATGCACGCCCATCATAACTAATCAGCCGGACATAATATTAAAGCTCAATCAATGTCCTCATAGAGGAGTCTTTGAGAAGCCTACATTCACCCGTTCGCGTAGCGTCTCGCAGAGAAGGGGAGGTGTGGAGTATGTCACTAGGGTTTTAAGCTGCCACGCATCTAGGTTTTTAGCTGCCTCTAGGCTATGGAAGGGTTTTAGACCCAAAATTATACAATTTAAATGCGCGACAGCTTATCTTGTTCACGAGTCAGAAATACCCTTAAACGAATACCCATATCTCAGTTACCTCGTAGATGCATTCTCCGTATTTATTTATCTTTACATAGTTTGGTTTTCTCGTGCCCATTTACTCGGTATCAAACTGGAAGTGTATTTACTTGGGCGATCGCAAAACCCCACTTAGCCTTAAATGCCACAATTTGTATTAGGTAAAACTTTTAGGCTAGGGTCTTTACCCTTAAGAATCAAGCACTTTTGATACGTCTAGGTATAATATCCAAGCGGATAACTTGGTGGATAACTATATATTTGCTTAGGACGGTATCTAGAGATAGTGTTGCTCTTTGAGCTTTCAAGGGATGCTATGGGAGTAAAGATACTTAACTACTTAGTAAAGCGCTCAGTATCTTGGACGTAAAAATACAAGCTTAATTAGCAAAGATTTTTACATAGTAAAAAGTTACAAGAACCTTGGCGAGATATGCTGAGTTTACATAAGTCATGCGTAAACCTGTTTTAACTATTTTTTACCAGTTTAATCCTTGGTACTCTACTATTGGAGGAATACAAACACTTATTAATACATTTATTAAATACGCTCCCAATGAATTTGAGGTGCGACTAGTAGGGACAGGAAGCGATCGCACTCAAAAAGTCGGGAAGTGGCAAGAAGCAGAATTAGCAGGTAGAGAAATTAGTTTTTTCCCGCTATTTACCTTGGAAAATGATAACTTTAGAAGTCTAGTACCAACCACAATCAAGTATACTGCCGCACTGCTGGGGCATAACTTCGCCTCGGACTTTATGCACTTTCATCGGCTGGAACCAAGCCTAGTTGCTCTGAATTGGCAGGGAGAGAAAACCCTGTTTATTCATAACGATATTCACTCGCAGACTAAGGCAGCAGGTGATAAAAATGCGATTTTATGGCGCAGATTTCCCGCAGCATATTTTGCTTTAGAAAACTTGCTAGTTCGCCAGTTTAGCCAAGTTTTCTCATGTAATACAGATTCGGCACAATTGTATAGACAGCGTTATCCCAGCATGGGAGATCGTGTTAAATACATCAAAAATTCATTTGATAACGAGATTTTCTACCCCTTAAATCAAGCGGAACGGGAAGCACAAAGACATGAACTAGCGAAAAGGCTGGGTTTGAGCGAGGAAACACGTTTTATCCTCTTCGCTGGGCGGCTACATCCCCAAAAAGATCCGATTTTGTTAGTACGTGCGATCGCAGCTTTAAAGGAACCACATATTCACTTATTAATCGCGGGTGATGGAGAATTAGCAGCAGCAGTACGTACAGAAATCGCTCAGTTGGAATTATCTAGTCGGGTGACGATGCTAGGAGCAATTCCGATAGAGGAACTAGCGAAGTTACATAGGATTAGTAATGCTTTTGTCCTTAGCAGTGCCTACGAGGGTCTACCTTTAGTAGTTCTAGAGGCACTTGCCAGTGGAACACCAGTAGTTACAACTAGGTGTGGTGAAACTCCAAAGTTACTAGCGCCTGACAATGGAGTTGTTTGTGAGGTGCGATCGCCAGAGTGTTTAGCAAATGCTTTGCAGCAAATAATCCTACATCCAGAAAATTACCCAAGTATGTCCTGTGTGCGTACAGCACAGCCTTATGCTGCGCGTAGTGTTGTGAAGGATGTTTACAGCGACATGTTTACTCGCTGGGAGAAGCGAAATTTTCTAGCTATTAGTTAGTTGTAGGAATTAGCACTTAAGCCAAATACAAAGACTGATTGAAGAAAATTAATGATATTGAACTAAACCCATAAAACAACATTAAAGATGTATTCAGTATCAGGTTGTACACCTTTTTTGAGCATAAATTTTGACTATGAAAATTGCTGTAATCGGTGCAAAAGGTCTACCTCCAAAGCAGGGTGGAATTGAGCATTATTGTGCGGAACTTTATCCCAGGATAGTTGCACAAGGCCACTCTGTAGATTTATTCGCCCGTTCCTCCTACACTCAAGGTTCTTGGCTTGAAAATTATAACTATGAGGGCGTTCGAGTTATATCTCTACCCAGTGTGGATTTTAGAGGGGTAGATGCTTTTGCCACTTCAGCACTAGGAGCGATCGCGTCTATTGCAAAAGACTACGATATTATTCACTTCCATGCTTTAGGCCCATCTTTGTTTACTTTTTTACCTAAAATTGTTAACTCTGCAAAGATTGTCGTTACCTGTCATGGGTTAGACTGGCAACGTGCAAAGTGGGGCAATTTTTCTACCCGTTTAATTCAAATGGGAGAAAAGAGCGCAGTTCGTGACGCCGATAGAATAATTGCTGTATCAGAAGCATTGCAAACTTACTTTTGGAAAACATACGGTAGAGAAACAGTCTATATTCCCAATGCTCCTGCCAGCTACGGTGAATCAGACCCCCATTTTTCCTACGGCAAGCAATTAGGTTTACAGCAGGGACGCTATATTTTGTTTTTGGGCAGACTAGTACCAGAGAAGCGTCCTGATTTGCTCGTTGATGCCTTCTCATCTCTCAAATCATCTGGATGGAAACTTGTTTTAGTTGGAGGCGTTAGTGATACTAAATCTTTTGCCTCAAACCTATTAGAAAAAGTTGCTAATAATCGAGATATTATCTTTGCCGATGAACTCCGAGGATCTCGCCTTTGGGAGATTGTCCGAGGCGCAGGGTTATTTGTTTTGCCTTCAGATTTGGAAGGACTACCTCTGTCCATGTTAGAAGCTATGCAAGAAGGTATACCAATACTAGCGAGCGACATTCCACCTCACCAGCAATTGATTAATCGGGAACGGGGAGTTCTTTTTGAAGCAGGAAATTTAGCATCTTGCATTAATTCTTTAGACTGGGCAATTCATCACCCTCAACAATTAGCAGCAATGGCTCGAAATTCACAAAAGTATTTACAAATGAATTATAACTGGGGATGTATTACTACGGAACATCTAAAGCTGTATTCTACACTTTTGAAATTACCGGAGCCATCAAGAATTATGGGCTTGAGCAAAAGTAGAGTTATTGAGTCTACCAGCCAAAAATAGGCACTGTTTGTCTAATTCCAGAAAAGAAAGGAGCAACTAGTTCATCAATAATTAAAACTACGGTTAATATATTTATATAAAACGTCATACATATCAGTTATTATGGCGGAGTGTAAATCTTTCCTTTCTCTAAGTATGCTTTAGTTATGTATATAGGAAGTCGACAAAGGCATTTGTGATGGAAAAAGGCATCTCATCCTTACTAGCAATCTCAAAGCGGCGAAGTTTACCTGCCTTGGCTACTTTTATTGCCGCGATCGGCACTTCAGTTGCCTACCTTGCGGTTACCCCACATTCGTATGAAACTTCAGCACGACTGATGCTTGATGAGAAACGGGTGAGCATTTCCGAATTAGGTCGCGACCTGACACAAGTACCTTCAGGTACAGCTGGTGGTCCTAGCCCACTTGCTGACCAAGCAGAGTTTGTTAAGTCACAACCTGTTTTAGAAAAAGCAATAGTACAAGTCAAAAATGATTTACCTCAAAATCAACTCACTGTTTCAGAAATCAGGAGAGGGTTAAAGGTGAAAATTATTCCTGCTACTAATATTCTAGAACTAACCTATCAAGGTAGAGACCCAAATTTCGCAGCCGAACTACTGAATGCTATCTCCCAGACGATGGTTGAGGAAAATGCTAAAGCCATTAGTTCAGAGGCTACCAAAGTACGTGAATTTTTACAAAAAGAAGTACCATTAGCTCGCCAAATACTACAAAGAGCAGAAGTTGCTGAAAACAGATATAGGCAAAAAAGTGGCATTATTTCTATTGATGACCAAACGAAAAGTTTGGTACTCAGTTTAGCCAATCTAGAAGACCAGGAACGCACTCTAGTTTCCCAACTGCAAGAGGCAAAGTCTCGTGACATATCCCTGCGGCAAATTACTGATGCTAAAACCATAAACAATGCTTATGCATCTGTACGCAGTGGTCAAGATGAACAGGTCAAAAATTTACGCACTAAGTTAGCAGATTTAGAGACACAAATCATCCAAACTCGTTTGCGCTTCACAGAAAAGCATCCTACTGTCATCAAGCTGATTGAGCAACGAGATTCTATTCGCACTTTGTACACTCAAGAATTGGCTCGTGTGTCACCTGGGAATGAAACTATCCCCCCTAGCAAGGTCGCATCCGATTCACTTAGTCAAGAACTCAGATCCAAGCTGATAGTTAATGAGATTGAGCGCTTGGCAATTGAAAATAAGCTCAAATCTGTCCAATCTCTCCAAGCTAGTCTCCAGACTCGCCTTGCACAACTACCAATTAAAGAGCTACCACTGAGCGCACTTACGCGTCAACGCCAACAGGCTGCGACCTCCCTAAATATACTACAAAGCAAACTAGAAGAAGCACGTATTGCTGAAGCTCAGAAGGTTAGCAATATCCGAATTATAGAGGAAGCCCAAGCGCCAACATTGCCCACTTCACCTAAAAAAGCAGCTGTGCTGGTGATTGCAACTTTTTTTGGCGCTATTTTAGCCGTTGGGGTTGTGCTGCTGCTGGAACTTATGGATAACAGCCTACATGATGGCTCAGAAGTAGAAGAATTGCTCAAGCTACCAGTGCTTGGAGTCTTGCCGCGTTTGCCTGTGACGATGCTTAATCTTGAACCATCTGAACAATTCTTGGATGATGTTGCTTTGGTTGAGCCTTACCGTATGCTTTTGAAAACGTTAGAGTTTCGTAGTACTCATAAACCAAGGGTCATTGTTGTTAGCAGCAGCATCTCCGGAGAGGGGAAATCAGTTGTAGTTTCACACTTAGCTGCCGTCTCAGCCATGTTATCTCGGCGGACATTAATCATTGATGCAGATTTGCATAAACCTGTGCAGCACACGCTGTTTGATGTAGCTGCCAATCCTGGGATTACTGAGGTAATTAGCGGCAATAAAACTTTATTAGAAGCCGTACAGCGAACAGATATTAAAAACCTGTCGATATTGACTTGTGGGGAACTGCATACGCGTCCATCACAATTGTTAGAGTCAGCTGCTATCGAGTCTCTCATAGCAGAAGCCACAACAAAATATGATTTAGTTATTATTGATACTGCCGCAATAAATGATTTTGCTGATGCAGCTACATTAACCCAGCAAAGTGATGGAGTCATAATAGTTACACGCCCAAGTTTTACTCAGAAGGGAGTATTACAAAAGTCTGTCTCAGAATTAACAGAAAATCATATATCTATTCTAGGAGTAGTTGTTAATGGCATAAAAAATCAGACTAGAAAGTCTTACCACTATCCCCAACAAGATTACCAAGATCAGTTTAGACCCAAAAAGCATCTTACTTATCTGGAAAATCCTCTGAATCATTCTGCAAAAAATCAGATATCTATGTCATCAAAGGGGTTAAAAAATGGTCAGTAATCACCACAAAAACCGCTTCTCTTATCTAGCACTTTCGGTAGGAGTGTTAGGTGTTGGAATTGGTATTATTGTAGGGTTACTCGCAGGCATTCAGCCCCTTTTACTAGCTGTCGCTTTGGTTGCAGTAGCGATGGTTATTTCCTTCTTTACCAGCTTTGAGCAAACTGTATTGGGTTTGTTGATCTTGCGTAGTTCTCTCGATCCCTTCTCGGTTCAGCAAATACCAGCTGCGTTTGCCCTCGGGCTAGACGCTCTGACTATACTATATGTAGTTGTGCTGTTATTGACGGGACGGACTGTACAGACTGACAAGTTTTGGTGGTTCTTTGCAGGTTGGGTAACGCTACAAAGCTTGTGGATAATACTGATGCCACTGGGAGCGCTGGCTTTCGATGGGTCATATTTGCCATACGGCATTCGTGAGTGGGTGCGACTATTTTCATGGGTAATGGTTTATTTGCTGGTGATGCAGCTCAAGGACAAGCTTCCTCCCAAAACCATTATTTCCATGCTGTTCCTTGCTCTGGTCTTGCCCATTACGGTAGCGTTGATGCAGATGTTTGTGCCTTCACTCATCCCTTCTTTCCTGTCGGGTGGTGGCGAGGAGATGGGATCACTGCCATCAGAAGGAGAATCTCGCATCAGGGGAACTCTCGGTCTTGCCAATACCTTCGGAAGCTTTCTATTGCTGTTTATCGGTCTGACTTGGTGGAAGCTAAACCAGTCACAGCAACGTTGGCCTTGGCTGCTTTTACTAGGGTTACTTGCATTCCTGCTCGTGGGAACCAAATCCCTGTTTACGTTGGTGATGCTTGCCGTCTTTATTGTGGTTTTGATTGCACCTAAATTAAACATTATTAACCTGTTAGGTGGATTGCTGTTGTTTGCGATAGTCATTGGGCTGTTCACCAGTTCAGATTTTGGACAAGAGCGCCTTGGCTCAATCTCTCAAACACCGCTACTGAATCCAAACATAGACAGATGGCGAGCAATTCTCTTATCACAAGGAGACAACAATAGTTTTAACTGGCGAATTGCTCAGTGGACTTTTCTACTACAGGCTTGGGAGAATTATCCCATCTTTGGTACGGGTATAGCGACATGTCCCTTCTTAACTGTCTTGCATAACATGGCTCATAACGATTATGTACGAGCTTTAACAGAACAAGGGGTTGTAGGTCTTTGCCTGTTCCTCATCTTTCTAGGCACTCAGGTTATATGTCTTGTCCAATTACTCCGAAGTACCCGCCGTGGAAGCGCTCAAAACGAGCTGATATTGGTTATGCTTGCCATTTTGCTAGCCGTTTCTGTAGGAATGATTACTGAGAATATTTGGAGTCACACAACTCTGTTTTTCTATTGGTGGACTTTATTTGCGATCGCAGGTTGGAACTGGTCTGAGGAAAAACATGCTAAAAATTCTACCTTTGTCAGTAACTCTTCTGCCTATATTTCCTAATGTTCATGATCTTTTAAAATAAAACGCTCAAATTTAAAAATTTTAACTATGCCAAAAGTTTCTGTTGTTATTCCTGCCTATAATTCCCTGAAATATCTTCCTGCAACGATGGAAAGTGTGCTTAGGCAAACCTTTCATGATTTTGAAGTTATACTTGTCAACGATGGTAGCTCCGATGATACTGAGAATTGGGTTTCTCAAATAGCAGATCCGCGAGTTAAACTGATAACTCAAGAAAATCAAGGATTATCTGGAGCCAGAAATACAGGTATTGCTCATGCGAGCGGAGAGTATATTGCCTTCTTAGATGCTGATGACCTTTGGGAACCAACAAAGCTAGAAAAACAAGTGTTTTGTCTAGAAGAAAATTCTGAAATTGGTTTGGTATACACATGGGTGGCGTTAATCGATGAGAACAGTAATTCTACAGGAAGAGTGTTCAAAAACTATGCCGAAAATGATGTTTGGCATCAGCTCATTGAACACAATATAGTTGAGAGTGGAAGTGTAGCGATTGTTCGTCGCCAATGCTTTGAAACTTGTGGCGTATTTGATCGAAATTTACGCTCATTTGTTGAAGATTGGGATATGTGGCTGAGGATAGCATCTCGTTATCCTTTTAAAGTCCTAAAAGAACCTCTAGTTTACTATCGACAACACTCAACTAGCGCCTCTAGAAATTGGGAGGCTATGGAACAAAGTTTTCGTATAGTTATCGAAAAAGCCTTTGCTTCTGCTCCACCCAAGTTGCATTACCTAAAAGGACGGAGCTATGGTTGTGCTCATCTCTGTTTAGCTTGGAAACCTCTGCAAAGTCGCAATAAAGATTATAAAAAAGCAATAGATTTTCAAAGGCAAGCTCTAGCGCACTGTCCTCAATTACGCTTCTCAAAAGAGAATATACGTTTGAGCTTGGCGATCGCCGCATTTCAAGGGTTTGGATCTGATGGTTACAACCGAGTATTAAGGTTACTCTACGCTCTACGGCGACGTATACAAAGTATTACAAACTGAGGTTCTGTAGTACTCTATTTCCAGACTCTAGAAAACACGACTTTTGATAGTGGATTGTAAGTGTCACAAATTGTCAACTTTTAAGGAATTCCAATATGCCAAAGATCTCTGTTGTCATTCCGGCCTACAATGCAATGACCTATTTATCAGAAACTCTAGACAGCGTATTGAGCCAAGCTTTCATCGATTTTGAAGTTCTGATTATTAATGATGGCAGTACTGATCACATCGTTTCTTGGGCATCAGAAATTACCGATCCACGAGTCAGGCTGATTTCTCAAGAAAACAAAGGGCTACCAGGAGCACGAAATACAGGTATTACCTATGCCCAAGGAGAATACATTGCTTTTCTAGATGCTGATGATCTGTGGGACCCAAGCAAATTAAAAAAACAAGTAGATTGTTTTGAAAAAAATCCGGAAGTTGGGCTGGTGTATACCTGGACAACTCTGATTGATTCTTCAAAAAGAACTTTAGGAATTGAGTTCAACTGGGATTTAGAAGGAAGAATTTGGGAACAGATGTTGGTAACAGATGTAGTGGGGAATGGTAGTTCAGCTATGGTTCGTCGTGCTTGTTTCAATACAGTGGGAAATTTTGATACTAGCTTAACTTCTGTTGAAGACTGGGATATGTGGATTCGGATCGCAAAACACTATCCATTTGCAGTTGTGAAAGAATACCTTACTCTTTATCGCCAACATCCCAATAGTATGTCTAAAAATCGCCAAAAAATCTTGCATAATTTGCACACTGTTATTGAGAAGGCATTTGCGGCAGTTCCTGCCCATTTGCTTTATCTAAAGAAGCGTACTTATGGGCATATGAATTATTGCCAGGCATGGGTTGCTATGTATGCAGGAGACCATAAGCAAGCTATCCACTTTCGCCAGCAAGCTTTACTATACGATCCTCACATACGGTACACCAAAAGCTTTCTAAATTTGAATTTAGGAATTTTATTAGTACAACTGTTTGGTTCAGATGGTTACATAAAGTTCAAAAATTTCAGCCGTGCTTTGCGTCATCACATACTTAAAACAGTTCGACCATTCTCCTTATCTTCCTAACAATATCTGTCTTTTGAGTAGTATTTTTCTTAATTCCATATGCCTAAGCCTAAGGTTTCTGTTGTTATTCCCGCTTACAATGCTATGGCATACTTGCCAGAAACCCTGGACAGTGTGTTGAAGCAAACGTTCGCTGATTTTGAAGTCCTGATCATTAATGATGGGAGCACCGATCGCATCGTTTCATGGGCATCAGAAATTATCGATTCCCGCGTCAAGCTGATTTCTCAGGAAAATCAAGGTTTATCCGGAGCAAGAAATACAGGGATTGACCATGCGCAAGGGAAGTACATTGCTTTTCTGGATGCAGACGATGTGTGGGAACCTACCAAACTAGAAAAACAAGTTTGCTGCTTTCAGGAAAATCCAGATGCTGGAGTGGTTTACACCTGGTCGCTCTTAGTCGATGAACATGGCAAACCGACAGGTAGAATCTTTGCCTCTCAGTTAGAAGGTCAAGTCTGGGGACAGCTTTTGGTGGAAATGGACGTTATTTCTAATGGCAGTTCTGCCGTGGTTCGTCGAGATTGTTTTGAAGCTGTTGGTGTGTTTGATCGCAACCTCGCCGCCGCCGCAGATTTGGATATGTGGTTGCGTATTGCTGCTAAGTACCCGTTTGCAGTCGTCAAAGAACCTCTGACGCTTTATCGACAACACTCCAGCAGCATGTCGAAGAACCGTCAGCGAATGTTTCAAGATCTGCAAAAAGTGATTGAGAAGGCATTTCAATCAGCTTCCTTGGAAATGTTATATCTCAGAAATCAGGCATATGCCAGTCTCATCATGATGAGTCAAGCGTGGTGGTCTGTTGATGAAGGGGATTCTAAGACAGCAAAATTTTGGCAGCAGCAAGCATATTTGCATTATTCAAAAATTCAATATTCTGATAGATATATTCGTTTGAGTATTGCAATTATTCTGATTCAATTATTTGGCCCCAAGGGCTATGAAGGCTTCAGAAAATGGACTCGTGCGATGTATCGAATGATATTAAACCAAGCAATATGACAATTTGAGTAACGATTAAACAACTCTGCGTTGATCTAATAATTTTCTTTTTCGCTTGATTCGCCTAACTCAAATGTCTGTTGCAGGTAGCCAATATTCAGGAAATAGCTAATAGTGATTACCAGATTAAAACAAGTCTTATCAGGTGAATATCTTCGCAACGTTGGCTGGATGGCTGGTGCGGAGCTAGCCAATCGTATTATTAGACTGTCAACTACAGTCGTACTGGCGCGGATGTTTAGCCCTCATGACTATGGGCTAATGGCAATCATTTTTACCATCTGTGACTTTTCTAGTGCATTTACCCTTAGAGGTGGTGTTGGTTCCAAGATTATTCAAGCAGATGAACGGGACGTAAAAGCGATTTGCAATACAGCTTATTGGCTCAATTGGATCACTTGCGGCTCGCTCTTTATCATCCAATGTTTTGTCGCATTCTTGATTCCCTACTTTTCTCACGATCGCGAGCTTACTATACCACTTTGTATCGTTGCCCTTACCTACTTGACGTATCCCCTTTGGGTTATCCATCTCACCTTAATCGAACGAGAAAATCGATTCAAGTCTGCGGCAATATGCAACGTCCTTAACTCCTTAATTTCAAATATCCTCACTGCAACATTTGCTTTATTAGGCATGGGCATTGGAGCAATTACTTGGCCACTGCTTATTGCATGTTTATTTTGGATTGTCATCACTTGGAAATTTCATCCATGGAGACCTCCACTTCGTTTTAGCTTAGAACGATGGCGGGAGGTTATCGGCTTTGGTAGCAATCTATTAATTGCCGACCTTTTAAGTAAATTCCAAGCAAATGTAGATTATCTACTAGTTGGTAAATATCTTGGAGTTCAGGCACTGGGAATGTATTACTTTGCCTTTAATGCAGGTTCGGGCATCACGCTAAATCTTATGAACACCTTTATGGTTCCTCTCTATCCACATATATGTGGGGCGAGAAATGACTATTGGCAATTTAAACATAGGTATTTTAACAGTCTTAAAAAAGCTACTGCAATCCTGGTTCCACTTATTTTATTACAGGCTGCTTTAGCACCGATTTACGTACCAATTGTTTTCGGCAAGAAATGGATTCCAGCTATTCCAGTTCTGATTTTGATTTGCCTTTCAGTTATTCCAAGGATATATGCTAGGGCATCTTCTTTATTATTGAATGCAATCGACAAAACAATAATTTCATTGTTTCTCAGTGTTACATTCACAGTTATTTTTGTTATCTCCTTACTAGCTGTTGTTAAAAATGGTATTTTATGGGTTGCTTGCGCTGTATTTTTTAGTCATCTAATAGTGTTGTCTATATTCACTATTTGGACAAATCGCTATGCACTAAGTAAGAAACATTTTTTGAATTTATCTAATATGAACTTATGAATTCATAAGCAATGTATACAAGTTGATCCAACTTGATCCCATTTCTAATATTAGTTTATTAGTAAAATTTTATGGAATTCACAAGAGAAAAAACAAATATTGCTAAAGGTGTGGCAATTTTTTTAATGTTTGCACACCATTTATATTCTTTCAGCGATCGCCTTGTAAATGGCAATAGTTATATTCCATTAATTCTTTTTTTTTAATGCAGAGCTTTACATAGGGAGGGTGGGAAGCATCTGTGTTTCTATGTTCTTATTCTTGTCTGGCTATGGGCTATTTTTAGGTTGGACACGTTCTAAGCAATTGCCTCTATGTCAAATGGGTTCTATAAATGGTCTCTAAGCAACTGGCGTACACACAAATTTTGTTTATTAGTAGCTTTGAAAACGTACCTCACCAGCATGGGAACCGCTATAGGTCGGCATAAATATTTATCGTTGAGACAAGGTAGAAGCTCAAAAGCAAGAACGTTGAGTTAAATTTACTTTTTATTACATACTTGTGTTTATTTGCACATTCGTACTTAAAGTATTCTTTCAACTCTACTTCTTAACCCTGTAACCGTCTGAATCTTGGCTGTAAAGAAATTATAAGACCTATGCGAATAAAAAAGTTGCCTATACTTCTCTTAATTCTGGCTGTAATACTGTGCTGGTTTACTCATAGAATAGATGCAAATTCTCCAAGGATAATTAATTCAATTGCAACCATCATTTATGATATGCAATCACCTCATGAGGGAAGTCCACACGGCGTTTCTCAACATTACAGTTGGGCAACTAAACCTCGTGTAGGTAGCAATAACCCGAAACAATTCAAAGCAATGACTGCTTGGGGGCAACTATATGAAGCAGACCAAGGTAATCTAGCAACTAATACCCGCGTTCAGATAAAAAATATTAAAGCTTACTACCTCAGTAAATTAGATAATAAATGGCACCTTCTTCAAAGTTCGACAAAAGTTGAAGGGGCTGCCTATAAAGAAGATTTTTCCGGTAATGCTAGTACAGCAGCAGATATTCGTTATGAATCTGATGGTAGTGTCTCGGTCAAAGTCGGTAATGGTTACAACTTTCACTTTTGGCCTTCTGGCAGAGCCGCAATTAATCCCAATGATGTGCGTGGCATGTTTACCACAGTGCAAGCACGGCTTGTAATTGATAATCCTATAAAACGTGATGATCGTTCTCAGGGTCGCTATTTGCTTAGTGTGGGTGGCGATTACTGGTTAAACTTAACTGCAAAGTGGAACAACTGGAGTACAAACGAAGATTTCGGTATCGGTAAATTTAAGTACGTTACAACTGAGTGGCAGGCTTTTAATATGATTACTCTGCCACCAGTCCAAATTCGTCGTAACCAACCGCCAATTGAGTAAAAGCAAGTTTAGAAGCCAAATTGTTCGTTAATGAGTAAGAAACTTAATTGTTGCATAAGTCCTGTAGTATAAAAATTTTGTATATGTTATCACATACACTATTTGCGTAATCACTATTATAATTATAATATAAATTGTCATTCAAAAATTAGTGTGTTATGAAAACTACTACCTTAATATGGCATTTAGGCATAAAAACTTGAGTAACTACACAATTATACGTAAATTAAGTCTAGAAAAAAATAATACTTTACTTTTAGTTCTAAGTATTATTGCTTTAATAATCTTTTGTAGTTTTCCTTACCAAGTAGATTCACGGGTATTTAAACCAATTAATTCTATTGAAACTATCATTTACGATATGCAACCACCTCACGAGGGCATACCACATGGGATTCCTTTGCACAGGAGTTGGGCTACCGGGCCGCGTTTAGGTAGTACTGATCCAGGTACTTTTACAGCAATGACAGCATGGGGACAATTATATGAAGCAGCCGAAGGTAACCCTGCAACTAACACCCGTGTGCAGATAAAAAATATTAAGGCTTACTATCTGAGTAAAACAGATAAAAAGTGGCATATTCTGCAAAGTTCTGTGATGTTGGAAGGGGCTGCCTATAGAGAAGATTTTTCCGGTAATGTTAATACAGCAGCAGATATTCGTTATGAATCTGACGGAAGTATCTCTGTCAAAGCAGGTAATGGTTACAACTTTCACTTTTGGGCACCTAGTCGTGCATCTATTAATCCCATTGATGTGATGGGGATGTTTACCACAGTTCAAGCTCGACTTGTAGTAGATAATTTTAACAAGCCTGACGATCGCTCTAAAGCTCGCTACATTCTTAGCGAGGGGGGCGATTACTGGTTAAATTTAACTGCACATTGGAATAACTTGGCTACTAATAAAGACTTTGGTATAGGGAAATTTAAGTACGTTAAAAACAACTGGCAGGCTTTCAATGTGATTACTCTGCCAGAAGACCAAATTCGTCGCAACCCACCGCCAATCTGACTTTTCACAGTATGTGAAAAAAGGGGAGTGGTTTGCGAATCATAGCAAGATAGATAAAAGTCTCAGAAGTTTGTGGTAATAGTTCATAATCTTTGTTCAAACGCCGACACCCAGTTAGCCAGCCCAAGGTTCTTTCTACTACCCAACGTTTAGGTAACAAAACAAAACCCTTGCGTTCATAGGGTCGCAGTACAACTTGTACAATCCATTGGTACAAATCCATCACCCAGGGCATAAATGGGTTGCCAGATAGTAATTTAGACGTGAAACCGTATCTCCCATCTGCCTGACCTTGTTGAGTACTTGTTTACCGCCATTGCGTTCGTCTACACTGGCTGTACCAGTACTCGCAGTACTAACCCTAATGTATCCACGGTCAAAAACCGCTTGCGTCCTTTGACCTTTTTCCCCCGTCGTACCCAACATCTTGGCTGACTATTGCCGCACTTTTCACACTTTGACTATCGATTATTGCTCCTGATGGGCTAACAGATCGCTCATTTTCTACTCTGAAGCAACCTTTGAGTCGGTCATGGATGCTCATCAATGTTCCGCCGATACGCCAATTGCGAAAGACGGCGCTTACAATTGGGCGCGGTCTGAATCCCCCTCTAATTGTTCCTCCTGCCCGGTTGTTGAGCGTAGTCGAAACACTGCCTCCTGCCTTATTCAAAATTCTTACTAAAATCCTGTTGACAAAGGCTTACAGGTTTAAATCGTCACCAACAGATGGAGTTTAGTAAAAAAGTATTTGTCTTAATCGTAATTTGCTCTTGTACTCAGAAAAATTTAACCGTAATTTGTCATTCAATTAATTTCTTTGACTGTAAAGACAATGAAAACACGAAACAGATAATTAAGCTCATTACCATAAGTTCGCCGCCATCTTCCACAATGTTCAGTAAAGGCTCTAACAAAGAAGTACTGAACACTAGATGAATCATGTCTACTATAATTCCAAAAAAAGCAAGAGCAAATAGCAATATAGTTAAATATCTCGATACCTCTCTAGCAAAGCGATCGCCCAAGCCATAAGTAATAGTAATAGCAATCAAAAATAACAAACCAACTATAGCAGATACAGCAAGTTCTCCGAAGTCAATTGCTCTTAAGTAAAACATGGGAACAAATGAAAATTCATTGCTGATTAAATTCCCCAAGCGTTCATGAATCTGCATGGCATCATCAAGTAATAAATAAAAGAACATTACAGACCAAGTTAAGTATAAAAAAGACCTATTTTTTAATGCTAAAAAGCCTAATAAAAGTGCCGACCAATACTCTTTTAGATATTGAAAAATCTCCGAATATCCTCTGTCTTGTCCTAGTGAAAAATTGCTATTGGAAGTTAATCCACTATACGTATAAAACAAATCAAGAAGAATAAAAGTAATATCTGTTGCTAAAAATAAGCAACATAATTTAACGATCAAATTAGTTTTAGATAGTTTTACTAAATATTTTAATTTTTTATTTATTCTCGAAGTGAAATCCATTTGAAGCTTCAAATGCTTTAATTTTCTATTTATCACCGAAGTAGAATCCTTAATAAACTTCAAATGGTTTAATTTTTTATTTAGCATCGAAGTGCAATCCTTAATAAGCTTTAGCCTAAATCAGTATTGCTAGGGCAAAGTACTTAAGACTGATTTAAGCTTATGCAGTATTTTCAAATCATTATTTAACTCAAGCTTAAAAATATCATAAACTATATTTAACGTAAAACTATTTTTTATTTAACTCAAATTTCATAAAGTTTACTTGAAGCTCTAAAAATCGATTTACCGACATAAACAGCAAGTAACAGCATTGACAAAGCCGTCGCCGTCCCTAACACCTACTTATCACTCATACGGTTCAGTTAACCTATGCAGTAGACATATCCAGAAATTAATTATGCGTTACCTGAAACCCTTGTAGAGACCTTGCATTGCAACATCTCTACATTCATTTTCACCAGATGTCTAGTACTTAAAATAATAAACACAGAAGGATTCCTTGTATCAGCTCAATAATTCGGGGTAGCATTTTCTATCATGAAAGGAAACAATAGCCCATTTACAACTATTTGAGCCTTAACTGAACCGCATTGGTTTATCACTCACTTCTAAATATGTCTGCAATTCACCTAAATTCCTAAGCCCTGAAAGTTCCTGACTCACTTTTAATGGAATGCCAGCCTTACTCATCTGGGTCAAGGTAGTAAGCATCTGTGCATACTCACTTTTAACTTCTAGAACGATACCTGTCTGTTAAATCTGAACGAGAGAAAATTAGTAGACGTTAGTGTTGAGAGTAAACATTCACACGGTAGCAGGGCGAACGCACGAAATTTCTGAACCAACACCCTACCCCCTACACTCTGCCCTGACGATATTTCAAATGAGCATCACAGATGACTACAAGCTCAATGATCTTTAACGCGGCTTTTGAATCGAATCACTCACTTGAGTACCTGTATAATTTGGAATCCAACCTTCTGCGTTGGCACAGCCCGCCGCAGGCATCGCAAAATAGCGTATCCCTTTGAATTTCAACGATGCAGTAGGACTGCACCAATGCTCAACGTTGGCGGGGATGTAAAGATAGTCTTGTGCCTGAACTAAAAGCTGTACCTGGCTGCCATCAGTTCGCACGAAGCCATAGATCATTTCTCCTGCCAACACATAGAGGGGTTCAGCCGCAGGATGAGTATGGTAACGGCCATAGGTTGCTATCAGCTGGTGAAGATTGAAGGAACCTGGATGCACATTTAGCAAATCACACCACAGAGCGCCATTTTCTTGCTGAATAAATTCAAAAACGCTGTTATGCAATTCTACACAATAACGTTTCTCTGACTCAGTTAAAACGTCTTGGTCTAGCAGGTTGGGGAAGAGAAGCGATGTTCCTGGGTCGTAGTGTCTGAGTTGAATGCCAAGAGGTGCAAGCTCACGAGCTATTTCACTTAAATCGCTCTCAATCGTACCATCATCAAGTAGTAGGTTAGCCATGACCAAAAAGACTGATTAACTGTTAAGAAGAGTATACTATTCTTTGAGCTAATAAGCCACTATTTCCGACTGACAAACCGGAGTTTTTGGGAATGGGTCATAGGGCATTGGGCATGGTGAGATGAAGGCGATGAAGGAAATGGAGCTTCGGAATAATCAATGCCCAATGCCCATTAACAGAAATAAATTTATCGCCAGAATGATGATCATTGGTACCACTAGCATTTAAGCTAGTACAGGCGAACTATATGCAGCATGGAATGTCTGACTTAATTCTGTTTTGGCATCGGCGCGATTTACGCATTTCTGACAATACGGGACTGGCTGCGGCAAAACAGCAGAGTCCAAAAGTGGTGGGCGTGTTTTGCCTTGATCCGAATATTCTGGAACGGGATGATGTTGCTCCTGTGAGAGTAACTTATATGATTGGCTGCTTGCAGAAACTCCAAGAGCGATATGCTCAAGTTGGTAGCCAGTTGTTAATACTCCACGCCAATCCTGTACAAGCGATACCAGCCTTAGCCGAGGCAATAAATGCCAAAGCTGTTTTTTGGAATTGGGATGTAGAACCTTATTCGCAAGAACGCGATCGCACCGTTATAAATGCCCTCAAAGAAAAAGGGATTCAGTTTCTTAACCAAAACTGGGATCAAATCCTCAACTCCCCAGATGAGATCCGCACCGGGAGTAATCAACCTTATACGGTTTATACCCCCTTCTGGAAAAATTGGATTATCAAACCGAAAGCGAACCCAGTAGAAACACTGCAAAATACTGAGGGTTTAACGGAAGCTGAACAAGAAATTGCTAAACTTGCAGGAGTGATTGCATTACCTTCAGTCAAAGATTTAGGATTTATTTGGGATGGAGAATTGATTCTTTCACCGGGAGAGATGGCGGCGCAAGAACGGCTAGAGGAATTTACTGCTAAAGCTATTACTGAATACCAAGAACAGCGGAATTTCCCCGCAGTAGGCGGAACATCGCAACTGAGTGCAGCTCTGAAATTTGGGGTAATTGGCATTCGCACCGTTTGGCAAGCCACTATAGAAGCACTAGAAAACAGCCGTAGTGAAGAAACAGCAGTTAATATTCGCACATGGCAACAAGAATTAGCTTGGCGGGAGTTTTATCAACACGCAATGTATAACTTCCCCGAATTAGCTGATGGTGCTTTCCGCGACACCTTTAAGAACTTTCCTTGGGAAACTAACGAAGAACATTTCCAAGCTTGGTGTGAGGGGAAAACTGGCTATCCTATTGTGGATGCAGCAATGCGTCAGATGAATGAAAGTGGCTGGATGCATAACCGTTGTCGAATGATTGTCGCCAGTTTCCTCACTAAAGACTTGCTAATTAATCCCCAATTGGGAGAAAAATACTTTATGCAGCACCTAATTGACGGTGATTTATCTGCTAATAATGGCGGTTGGCAATGGAGTGCTTCTAGTGGCATGGACCCTAAACCTGTGCGAATTTTCAACCCAGCCAGTCAAACACAAAAATTCGATCCAGAGGGGGAATATATTCGGCAATGGGTGTCAGAATTGCGGTCTGTAGATACAGAATATTTAGTTACTGGGAAAATTCCATCTTTAGAACGTCATGCTGTTGGCTACCCTGAACCTATTGTGG
This sequence comes from Nostoc sp. UHCC 0251, assembly GCF_034932245.1. Lineage (NCBI taxonomy): Bacteria > Bacillati > Cyanobacteriota > Cyanophyceae > Nostocales > Nostocaceae > Nostoc > Nostoc sp. UHCC 0251. The sequence goes on along the minus strand of NZ_JAYGHD010000032.1, from coordinate 7,621 downwards.
ATCATAGAATACAGCAACAACAGTTTAAACTGCGTTATCAACAACAAAAAACCGTTAGTAGTGGTGAGTAAAATTGTGAGTTTTTTAATGTTTAGTTAAGGCTGACATATTAACATAATACGAATCTTACTACGTTCTATCTTAGCTTGTTGCTCTTTATGTTTTAATTAAGCTTGTTTCACTAACAAAACAAAATGATCATAGCTAATTCCTAATATTTGCTTAATATGCTGTGGATATTTGCAAATATAACGAGAAGTAGATTTTTCATTATGGTAGACCAATGATAGTTGTTCAAATCTCCGTTCTACCATTTTTTTGTGCGCGAATTATATTTTGGGCACGTCTATTATAATGTTGACATTTGTACTAAGTAGGGCTTGCTTATCCTGACATACTTTAATAATCATTAAATAGTTAAATTTATAATATTTTTTTAAAACTATCATTTTTAATTATTTCACTTATTCTGCTATTTAAATTTTCCCACCCTTGTAATATTTTATTTCGTAAACTTTTTGCTTCTGTTGATTTATATGCATCATTAAGACCATCTGAATAATTTATAATTCCAATTCCTGATAATTCAGATACTTGCTCAATGAGTAAAGAATAGATTTGTGTTATTTTGTCAAGTTCAGTATACAATTCATAAATTTTATTAATTTCTTTTTCAGTCAATGCTAACGGTAAGAATAAAACTTGGCTCTTCCATACTGTACGATTCCATTGAGGTAAAGGCGTTTCTCTAATAAATTGAGATTTGTTTGTAATACTTGTGTTAGCCTTATCCTTAAATTCAGCAAGCAACATTAAGTCTTGATTTATTTCAAATTTAAGCATAGTACGAACTGTACTAATTTGTTCCCCTTGCGTTTTCCATTGACGAAATTCACTTATAAAAAATCCAAGAATAGCACCAATAACAGCACCAAAAATTCCAACAAAATCACGTAGCCTCCATTTATCTATTACTATCGGTATTTCTTGATAAAAGTACGTAAATAAAAAGGGTAAAGTTAAAGTAGCTAAAGATGGTAAAATAACTTTCTTAGTAGACAAAAAAATAGTTACTTTCTCAATTAAATCTAATTCATATGCAACTAATAAACTCGTATAGAGAAGCCAGCTAAATGGAAGCAAGAAACCTAAAATTGCAGGTAGGTTTTGAATTAAATTTTGACTGAGCATTTTTTTTAGAAATAAAAAGTCCAGTGTATTACAGATAATCTCTTAACGCATTAGCGTGAATATACATATTACTTAAAAAGCTTATTTAATTGAAAGTAAGGACGATGATCTTCTACTGTTGAGGCAGCTTAAGGGAAGTGAGTTAGCTGCCATGAAGCTCTCTGTTTGCCTCATGTCCTCAATGTAAATTTCTAATCTCCAGTTCCCAGTCCGTAAAATTGCTAAATGAAATTTTAATATTAACATGATATTACGTCTTCACAGGTAAACGGGAAATTGTCCATAAGATGAGCAGGAAGATTAAGTAAATTGCGCCAACCAGCCCAAACTCAATCAGAGGAATATAGGTTACTTCGTAAATTCTGCCCAAGCCGCGTTCAGTCAGTCCATAAACGGCGATTACACTCACTAAAAAGGCTCCGTAGATACTTCGTTTAGTTAAGATACCAACAGGTAGACCGTGGAGTTGGGTAAGTACTAAAATACCAAGAAAACCAAAGAGGAATGTTGGCCACTTGCTTTGTCCTAACATGAACGACACAACGACACTATGTAAAACCACCGTAATTTCCAAAGTGAATGTCCACCAACGGTTTACATGGGTGCGGTTGAAGATCAACGAGGATTGGAGCAGAAGCAAGAACATATAAAGAAAACCAATTAAATGCCCTAAAGTCGCTTCCATTGGATGATACCAGAAAGTATAGATAGCGGCGAAGGAGAAAAAATAGCCGTGGTACAGCTTGATAATTTGCAAAAACTGTTGATGAAATGGAACAGAATTGCCAAAAAACAAACCGCGTCGAGGCGTTTCTAAAATCAGTACGAACACCAGTAACAGTACAACCGCACCTTGAGAAGCCCAAATTGAAGTATCTTGAGCTAGAGCATCGTACCAAATATAGGTCTGGAGGAAGTGTAAAGCTATGAATGCGCCATTAATGGCAAGCATAAGGTAATTAATTGGATGCAACGCTGATTTGTATTGCAACTGCGATGCCTGCGGCGGGCGTAGCCATCGCTGCGCCCACCAGATACATGCCCAGATGCTAAACTGATGCCCAAGGTACATACCCCAAGCCGTCGCTCGGCTCCAAAAGGTCGGGTTGGGAAGCTTCCAGTAGTACCAGTTTAATCCTTGGTCAGGAAGTTTGGTGATGCTTGCAGGAATACTCCCACCGATCCAAATTGTGTAGGTGAGGAGGATGCTTACAAAGATGCCTAAAAACAATACTCGGCGACCTGTCATATTAATTTGTAATGCGTAATTTTTAATTCGTAATAAAAAGGGGAATAACCTTCTCAAAGTCCTCCCATTTATTGGAGGATTTAAGAGTATCTAAAGTTTTGAATACATCAGCCATTACTTTTAAAAGATTCTCTAAGACCTAGATTATCAGGCGACACGTTCTGTTTTTTGTTCAGATGCACTTTTAGTCACTCGTAAACTAAGAGTCAAAGCTACTACCATTACTAAAAATCCACTCACAAAAGGAGCATAAATTCCAAACTTCATAAAACTAACCCCTGCTCATGTTGGCCCAATGATGCGTGCCAAAGCAGAGCAAGAACTAGCAATTCCTAATATTTGTCCTTGCTCTTCTGGGCCTGACATCTGGGAAATCAGACTGTTTAATATTGGCTGGCTGACACTAATTCCCCATGCCACAAATGTGGTAGCGGCCAACAATAAAACTAAGCTTTGTGAGAATCCAATTAGTAGTAATCCTAAACCTAATCCTATTATCCCCAAAGTAAGTAACTTTATTTCACCCAATTGTTTCTTGAGGAATCCGATGAGTCCTCCTTGAATGATTGTACTTACAATCCCCATGAAGGCAAAAAGATAACTAGCTTGTTGAGGGCCCCAGTTTAATTGCTGCTTAGACCATAAAGCTAATGTAGAGTCCATAGCTGCAACAGCAAAAGTAACAAAAAAGTAAATGCCAACAAGTACACAAAACTGTGGACGCTGTAATAGTTGTAACAAGTTCACCCGTCGCTGACGGTAGCGATCAGCTTGGATTTTGGCTCTAGTCTCAGAATTTAGGGATTCTGGAAGTAACATCAAAGCACAAAGCAATGCCAATAAGGATAATCCGGCTGCGAACAACGACGGTAGATAAAAGTTAGCGTTGTTCGGATCTGACCCGACCAGAAGACCTCCAATTGCTGGGCCGAGAATGAAGCCAAGACCAAAAGCTGCTCCGATTATGCCCATGCCACGAGCTCGATTAGCTGGTGTGGTAATATCTGCTATGTATGCTTGAGCAGTAGCAATATTCCCTGCCATAATCCCGGCAAGACTACGAGCAATAAACAAAATCCATAATGAGTTGGCAAAGCCTAAGCCTGCGTATGCAATTACAGAACCTAATAAAGTCAGTAATAAAATCGGACGACGACCGTAGCGTTGGCGTAGCCCGCCGCAGGCATCGCTAAACTTGCCCCATAATGGTGCAAATAAGAACTGCATTAAAGAATAAATAGCTACAAGTAGTGTCGCTTCATTAGGTTTTGCGCCGAATTGTTCAGCATACAAAGGCAGTATCGGCAAGATAATTCCGAAACCGAGCAAGTCTATAAATACAGTCAAAAATAAGACAAATATAGCCCTGTTATTATTTTTACTTTTCATAATGTAATTCACTTTTATAAACAATATGTGTAACTTGGATTATTTTTATAGATATTAGAGAACACTTGATAATAAAAGCCTATTGAATGTAACTAGTAATCAGTTCAAGCAAAATGATTGAATTTGAATGTGGTTGAGCAAAATAGCATGGAACAAACCCGCTATAAAAATCAAGCCAATAATACTACTAATAAAAGCAACTATGACCTCGTGCTTCCGTATAGCTTTTTGGATTTTAGCGTCTATGATGTGTTCTAATTCTTTGTATGACATTGATTTAATTTTACTAAAGATAAAATTATATTGAACCTATGCCTGAGAGAAGTTTGAGTATGTTCAAAAAGTCTAGCTTATTCAATGATGAATTATTTAGACGCTGTAGTAATGTCAAAATAGTTCGTCATTGATAATACTCACCATCGGCGAGTATTACGACGAATTAGTAATTATTTGCCCAAGTGCGTTTACGTAGTTTTAAAACAGTGCCTGAAACAGCAAAAGCTAATATCGCTAAGGTGAAATTTGGTTCGGGAGTTGCAATAATACTTACCTTATTAATAGCCAAGCCGTATTCTGGATTAGAACTGCTAAAAACGAGTCGTGAGATGTTAGGAGTGTCACTACGAACCCCCAAGAATACTGCTGAGTTATCTAATGCTAGCGACGAAGTACTGAGAACTGAGAAACTACCCAACAAGTTATTGCTGCTATCAAAAGCGTTGATAAAAGTTTCAACTTCTAAACTACTAATATCCACAGCTATCTGAGTACCAGCGCCAAAAACAGGCTGGGCAAAACTAATGCTAAAAGGCCCTCCGTTACCCTGAGTACGAGGATCAGGAGCACCAGGAGGAAGAGGTTGAAAACCTGTTGGGTTGATACCTCCGAAGAGAATAAAATCTCCTTGGGCGAAATTAGTCCGAATGCCAGGTGGAGGTAAAGTTTTAAAAATAAACGGTGGGGTAATCTGAGGATTGTTCGTTGGAGCTATATTTACATCCAACCCTAAGCCACCTTGCGATGTTACTGAAAAAGAGTTAGGTAAAAAAACAGAAAAGTCAGGCGCGGAAGGATTGAATACTTTCCCTAAACTTCCCCAATCAACTTCATCATTGCCTCCTAAAGCATCACGTTCATTTATAAAAAATGTAGCTGCTTTAACTGGTAAAGGAATAACAGTTATTATTGCTGTAATCGCTGGTAAGTATTTAACAGATAATTTGAATAATTGAGTTATCGTAAATGCCACAAGGCTTGCTCCTTAATTTTATAGAAAAATAGCATCAAAATGGAAGAATTCAACACCAATGATGAAGCAACTAGCGTGTTAAATGGTTGTGTTGGAAAAACTTTTTGATGGTTAGCTGGTAAAAATTGACCCAATTCATACTTTTACCAGCTCGACCTTATTTTTGCAACACAACTTTAGCTTTGGTTACAAACACAATTGCTCATGTCTGTACCACTCTAAATCTGTTATTAGTAAAGTACTAGGTAGTGCTTCCACAACAAACAAACTTCAAAAACCTTTAACTGGTCATGGAGTTGTTTGTGACTCATAGGAATTTTAGACCAACTGAATACTCAAATTGGATGGGAGATTTTCAACGAAGGCAAATTGAGTTCCTTGAAAAGACAAGTTACCGCTAGAGGTATTGTAGAAAAAGTCGCTACTCTTAGTAGTACCAAACCCTACTTTTGAAACTTCGATTACGTCACCCTGACCAAACCTGTAATCTTTAATGGTGTCAATACCGTCCTTGAGGCTGTTGAAGATAAACTTATCTGCACCAAAGCCACCTCTAAGAACATCGTTACCTTCTCCACCGATGATTGTGTCATTACCGAAGCCACCAGAGATAGTGTCATTGCCAGCATTACCGACTAATCGGTTATTTTGCCTATCGCCCTTAATGCTATCGCCCTCATTTGTACCAATAACATTGTCAAAATTGACTACATTAAATTTCAATGTCCCCAAAACAGGAACGTTATTGGCAGTGATAGTTTGGGCTTGTAGGTCAGCGGTGGCAGATACCCCAGACAAAGATTGGGACGCGTCTATGGTGTTGTTAGCAACATCAGCATCAGCAACAACTGTTTCTACTTTAAAGACCTGATCTGTTCCAAATCCACCAGCTTTGGTAATTGTCCCTACGCCTGAGAGGGTGATAGCTATACCTAAATTGCTGTAGTCTGCGGTATCAATGCCATCTCCGCCATTGATGCTGTCGTTACCCCGACTGCCTTTGAATGTATCATCGCCTGCACCACCTATCAACGTGTCATTGCCCAGCCCACCGTCAATCAGGTCATTACCATCTCTACCATCAATTAGGTCATCCCCAGCTAGACCAGATAGTTGGTTATTTTGACCGTCGCCCTTAATGCTGTCACCCTCATTTGTCCCGATAACATTGTCAAAATTGACTACATTAAATTTCAATGTCCCCAAACCAGGAACGTTATTGGCAGTGATAGTTTGGGCTTGTAGATCAGCGGTGGCAGATACCCCAGACAAAGATTGAGATGCGTCTATGGTGTTGTTAGCAACACTAGCATCAGCAATAACTGTTTCTACTTTTAAGAGTTGGTCTTTTCCGAATTCGCCAGCTTTTTCAACTGTCCCTACACCTGATAGGATAATACTTTTATTTAATTGGCTGTAGTCTGCGGTATCAATGCCATCTCCACCATTTATGCTGTCGTTACCCCGACTGCCTTTGAAAGTGTCATCGCCTGCACCACCTAGCAATGTATCATTGCCTCTACCACCTAGCAATGTGTCATTGCCTGCACCACCGTCAATTAGATCGTTGCCACCTCTACCATTGATTACATCATTTCCCAGACCACCGGAGATATTGTCATTGCGTCCACGACCAAAAATCTGATCGTCACCATCAGTGCCCGACAAAAAATTATTGTTAGAAGTTCCAACAATCGTAGAGGTAATATCTACCTCTTCATCATTTTCCAGGCCAATGGAGATATTGGCATTGCCCCCACCAAAAATATCATTTTCACTATCAAAGATGGACAAAACAGCATCGTTAGAAATTCCAACAGTGGGCATAATATATACCTTTTAGTTTTACAAATCAGATGTATTTGATCGTTGTAATACTTGCATATTACAAACCATTGAATTATAAATTTATGATGAAATCACTTTAAACTTAATTAATGTTGTTTTATGTATCTCGTCGACAAAAGATGCATAAGGATTTAGATTTCTCAAAAATGTGTTATTTTATCGAAAATATTGAGAATTAATAATATTAGGACATACACACTTTACAAAATAATCATCTTATGAACTAGGTAAATAAGTCGGGAATTGCATAAATGCGGGATGAATTAGCTGAATACAGATATTTCTCTATACTTTAAATAATGAAGTAACAATCGAATTGAATGTTTAAGCATATATACTGATTTTGAAGGTCTTAAACCCAAGTTCCATGATTGTCACTCTCTGTGGGCAGGAGCCAGAATTTCCTTGTCTAGGACACGCTGCGCGTTTGTGTAGCATCCCGTATGGACGTAAAGAAGTTGCAATCTGCTGTATATATTGTGATTAATTATATGAATGGAGAGACAAATAATTTAACTATTTAATTAATTATGAGATGAATCCTACAAGCGGATTATCTTAACTATTGATAACAATGAGTTTTGGCACCAAAAACTTGCCCAGATAATTGCTACATATAGGAATCCGGTTTGATTTCTGAAAAAAATTAAGTATTTGTAGGGTGCGTTATGACTTTAGTCTAACGCACCAAAGCC
>NZ_JAYGHD010000031.1:0-35727 GCF_034932245.1 Nostoc sp. UHCC 0251 | reverse complement strand
TATTTTCAACCGACTCTGCATTTATATTATGCAGCTTAAATGCCGATTAGCTTATCCACTCAACAATGTCAGGAATGATTGACATGACCTTGAGCAGCGCAGTTGGAAATTTTTTCAACTTGCTTCGGAGCTTTTATTTCGGTGAATAGCTGAATCGATCGATTAAAATTCATTTGTCTGTCATCAGGCTTTGCCATCTTTTGATAAGTTAAACCTAATTGGAAATAAGCTTCAGCCAAGTCACACTTAGCACCTATTTTATCCAAAAGTTCGATAGCTTTTGTATGATGAGTAAGGGCTAATGCAAGTGCTTGTTGTCGATGGATTTCTGCTAAACCATTGAGTGTTTTTGCTTTTACTTGCATATAATGGCTTTCTTCAGCAAAAGTTAAAGCTTGCTGGAGTATTTGATTTGCCTGATAAAAGTCTCCTAAATTTACATAGGTTTGACCAAAAAGTTGCATCAAATAGACAAATCTTCCAGCCTGTTCTACCAGTTTTTCATTTGTAATATTTTGATAAGCTACATTTGCTAATGCAAATGAGGCATCACGTAAACCTAAATAAGAATACACCAAAGCTAAACCTGACTTTTGACGGGATGTGAAAAGTCAGCTTATTGATAGGTTTCAAGAACTATATCAGCGCTTTCGTGATGAAAGTGGTTTTATGGGAGCATCCAATTTCGGCGGATCTACTTTTTTAGATGAACCATATAGTAGAGTTTTCGGAGTATCAGAATTATGTTTCTTCCAAAAGTGGATGCTCCCGGTTTTATCTATATGGTCTATCGCACTAGCGTACACCTTGGCGAAAAACAATGATAAATTGCAAGTAAAGTAGCAGAGAATGCATTAAATAAATATAAGATATCTGAACTTTAATCTTGAATTTATAAATGACCTGCAATCTGCAAGCAACAGAAGGTTGGCATGGCAAACTTAATTTAGTCTATGCCGATCGCCAGGGTAAAACCCAATTAATTTACAATCACCAACAAGCGCCCCTGAAGGTACAACGCCCATTTTACCCAGAAGGGGAAAAAGTTTGTCATAGCGTCATTTTACACACGGCTGGGGGAATGGTGGGAGGCGATCGCTTATCCTCTAATATTCACCTCCAACCCCAAACCCAAGCCTTAATCACTACAGCTGCTGCAAGCAAAATATACCGCAGCAATGGCTTACAAGCTAGACAAACCATCCATATACAAGTTGACGCTGGTGCTTGTTTAGAGTGGTTGCCGCAAGAGACAATTTTATTTAACGACGCGATTTTTCGGCAAGATTTACGGGTAGAATTAGCAACCGGGGGCAGTTGGTTAGGCTGGGAAATTACCCGATTTGGTCGCAGTGCTAGGGGAGAGAAGTTCTTACAAGGGGAATGGCGATCGCACACCGAAATTTGGCAAGAAGGTATTCCTTTATGGATTGATCGGCAATGGTTACGGGGTAGCGAAGAAACCTTTCACAGTCCCCACAGTTTGGCTGGAAAACCAATAGTAGGTAGTCTAGTTTGGGTTGGTGGTGCAGTTTCAGGAGAAATTGTCGAAAAAACGCGAAATTTATGGGATGGGAAAGGAGAAGCGGGTGTTAGCCGATTACAACATGGATTATTGTGCCGATATCGCGGTGCTTCCACATCTGAAGCGAGAAACTGGTTTATTGATGTTTGGCAGATGCTGCGAGTTTCTTTCTTGAATCGTGGTAATTGTATACCAAGAGTGTGGCAGGTTTAAACTAACCGCAGAGGCGCAGAGAACACAGAGGAGGTAAGAATGCAACTTACGCCGCAGGAAAAAGATAAGCTATTAATTTTTACTGCTGCTCTATTAGCAGAAAGACGGAAAGGAAGGGGTTTAAAACTGAATTATCCCGAAGCGATCGCTTATATTTCTGCTGCCATTTTAGAAGGTGCAAGAGATGGGCAAACTGTAGCTGAATTAATGAGTTATGGTACAACTCTATTGACACGGGAGGATGTCATGGAAGGAATATCAGAAATGGTGCATGAAGTACAGGTAGAAGCGACTTTTCCTGATGGCACAAAGTTAGTGACAGTACATAATCCAATTCGTTAAGTTTGGAATGAATTTATTATGATTCCTGGGGAAATTATCACACCAGAAGGTGAAATTGAACTCAATGTTGGTCGTCCAACTATAAAATTGCAAGTGTCAAATACAGGCGATCGCCCCATACAAGTCGGTTCCCACTATCACTTTTATGAAGTTAACACCGCCTTAAATTTTGACAGAGAACAAGCGCGAGGAATGCGCCTCGATATCCCCGCAGGAACCGCAGTTCGCTTTGAACCAGGCGACGAAAAAGAAATCATATTAGTCCCCTTAGTCGGTACTCGCCAAGTCTACGGCTTCAACGCGAAAATTAACGGTTCTCTTTAGCTATGAAAATGGAATGGTACAATGAACCGCCTGTTTGGGAAGTGAAAGATGAAGCGATCGCTATCACTTCCGGCGCAAAAACAGATTTCTGGCGGGAAACTCACTACGGTTTTATTAGAGATAATGGTCACTTTTTTTATCAAAAGATTCAAGGTGACTTTATTGCTGAAGTGAAAATCAGCGGACAATATCAGGATTTATACGATCAAGCGGGCCTGATGGTACGTTTAGATGAGTTGAATTGGTTGAAATGTGGTATTGAATTTGTCAATGGCGTGCAACAAGTTAGCGCAGTCGTGACACGCAATTACTCAGATTGGTCTGTTATTCCAATGCCGCAAAATCCGTCTGCAATTTGGGTGCGTGTAACTCGACGCGGCACAGCAATAGAGGTGGAATACTCTTTGAATGGAACTGAATATACAATGCTGCGGCTCACTTATTTGACTCCAGCAGAAACAGTAAGTGTAGGTGTAATGTGTGCCTCACCTGAAGGGAATGGTTTCCAGATGAGGTTTGAAAAATTCCAAATTTGCAGTTTGTGAGGAACAGTTATGAGTTACAGAATGGATCGCCGCGCCTACGCCGAAACCTATGGCCCCACAGTAGGCGATCGCATCCGACTTGCAGATACAGAATTATTTATTGAAGTTGAACAAGATTTCACCACCTACGGCGACGAAGTTAAATTCGGCGGCGGTAAAGTCATCAGAGATGGTATGGGACAATCCCCAATTTCTAACGCCGATGGTGCTGTTGATTTAGTAATTACTAATGCCTTAATTCTCGATTGGTGGGGTATTGTCAAAGCAGATATCGGCATTAAAGATGGCAAGATTTTCAAAATTGGTAAAGCCGGAAATCCTTATATTCAAGACAATGTAGATATTATTATTGGCCCCGGAACTGAAGCCTTAGCCGGTGAAGGAATGATTCTCACTGCTGGCGGTATTGATGCCCATATTCATTTTATTTGCCCCCAACAGATTGAAGTGGCGATCGCTTCCGGTATTACGACTATGATCGGCGGCGGTACTGGCCCTGCCACAGGCACAAACGCCACTACCTGCACCCCCGGCCCTTGGAATATTTACCGAATGTTGCAAGCTGCTGATGCTTTTCCTGTCAACTTAGGATTTTTGGGCAAAGGTAACGCCAGCCAACCCCAAGGACTTGTAGAACAAGTAGCTGCCGGTGCAATGGGGTTAAAACTACATGAAGACTGGGGAACTACACCCGCAGCAATTGATACTTGCCTTAGCGTTGCCGATGAGTATGATGTGCAAGTAGCTATTCATACTGATACCCTGAACGAAGCCGGATTTGTCGAAGATACGATCGCTGCTTTCAAGAATCGTACTATCCACACCTACCATACCGAAGGCGCAGGTGGCGGACATGCACCAGATATCATCAAAGTTTGTAGCCAAGCCAATGTTCTCCCATCTTCAACTAATCCCACACGTCCTTACACTCTCAACACCTTGGATGAACACCTGGATATGTTGATGGTATGCCATCACCTTGATCCTGCGATCGCCGAAGATGTCGCTTTTGCCGAATCTCGCATCCGCCGAGAAACCATTGCGGCCGAAGATATTTTGCACGACTTAGGCGCATTCAGCATGATTTCTTCTGATTCCCAAGCAATGGGAAGGGTAGGCGAAGTGATAATTCGCACCTGGCAGACATCTCACAAAATGAAGGTGCAACGGGGAACTCTTAACCCAGAAGGAACAGAGCAAAAAGCAGACAATTTTAGAGCAAAAAGATATGTTGCTAAATATACTATAAATCCTGCGATCGCTCACGGAATTGCTGAATATGTGGGTTCAGTGGAAGAGGGAAAATTAGCAGATTTATGTTTGTGGCGTCCCGCGTTTTTTGGCGTGAAACCAGAAATAGTGATTAAAGGCGGCATGATTGCATGGGCGCAAATGGGCGATGCTAATGCCAGTATTCCCACACCACAACCAGTGTATATGCGATCTATGTTTGGTAGTTTTGCAGGGGCGCGTCATGCCACATCATTAACTTTTGTTTCCCAAGCAGCTTTAGAGAAAGAAATTCCTAGCCAGTTAGGTTTACAAAAAGCAGCAGTTGCCGTTTCTGGGACACGCCAATTGAGTAAGCGAGATATGAAGCTGAATGATGCACTACCCGACATTGAAGTAGATCCAGAAACATATCAAGTTAGGGCTGATGGAGAGTTGCTGATTTGTGAACCTGCGACAGTTTTACCAATGGCACAGAGGTACTTTTTGTTTTAATTCATGACCGAGCAACTTACTGATTACGATAGTCCTTGGAAAGAAGTTATTGAGCTATATTTTCCCCGCTTTTTAGAATTCTTTTTCACCCAAGCTTATGCCGAAATCGACTGGACGCGACCTTATGAATTTCTGGACACAGAACTGCAACAGCTAGAACCGGATGCAGAAATTGGGCGGCGTTTGGTCGATAAAGTTGCAAAAGTTTGGCTACTGGATGGAGAGGAAGCTTGGGTATTGGTTCATGTGGAAGTCCAAGGGCAATATGACAGCCAATTTGCCGAACGGATGTACACATATAATTACCGCTTGTTTGACCGCCATAAAAAGCGAGTCATTAGTTTAGCAGTTTTAGCAGATGAACAAGCGAATTGGCGACCTTCTAGCTACAGCTATCAACTGGGCGGATGTCGCGTCAGCTTAGAGTTTCCTGTGGCGAAACTGTTGGACTATGAGCAAGGGTGGGAAACCTTGGAGCAAACAACCAACCCCTTTGGTGTAATTGTGATGGCGCATCTCAAGACCAAGGCAACGCAACGAAACCCAGAAAATCGGCTACAGTGGAAACTAAGCCTAGTCAGATGGTTATATGAACGGGGATATAGCCGGGAAGATATTCGGGAATTATTTCGGTTTATCGACTGGATAATGGTTTTGCCAAAAGAGTTGGCACTTAGTTTTAAAACAGAAGTCAGAAGTTACGAGGAGGCAGATAGAATGCGGTACGTAACTAGTATTGAAAGGCTAGCAAAAGAAGAAGGAATTGTCGAAACTGCTAGAGAAAGCGTGATTGCAGTTATAGAAACGCGATTTGGAGAAGTGCCAAGCTCCATTGTCGAAGTTATCAATAGGATAGAAGAACCATCTGTGCTAAAAATGCTTCATAAAAGTGCGATCGCAATTCCTTCCACAGCAGAATTCCAGCAAGTTTTAGATAGTCTCACGCCTAGAAAATGAGCGATCGCTTATTTTGGAGTTACGATAAATTTCTTCGTTACTTAACTTGTTCAAATTTAAACAGACCATCGCTACCTCTAACTACTTTGACAAGAACAGGTTCTTGTTGGCGATCGCCTTTATCATCAAAATGGAGTGGATACCCTGAAGTTTCGGTTGATGAAAGATTAATAGATTTGAGATTTTGCAAAACAGTCTGGCGAGAGGGATTGTTAGACATAGATATAGCTTTGATAAAAGCCTGAGTTGCATCATAAGCTGTAGCTGTGCGCCAGCTAACCTGTCCTCCCCACATTCCCTTAGCTTCCTCTGCAAATTTTATTGAGTTTTGCTCTTGTGCAAACCAATCTACAGATATAACTAAACCTTCAAAAGCTTCTGATTTCAAAGTGTCTTGATTGTACAAAACATTTCCTCCTAGCAGAGGCAATTTTTTGCTTCCCTGAGCGCGGGCAATTGCAAGTGCCACAGGAGTTAACTCTGTATTCGGAAACAGAACAATTGCATCTGCATTTTTTTCCTTAATTTTTGAAATTTCGGTAGATGTATCGAGTGAAAGATTAGCCAAATTATAAGTATCTATAATTTCCCCATTCTTATATTTAAATAAATTTCCAAATTCTTCCTTTACGTTATTACTATAAATTTCATCAGGATTGTAGAAAATTACTACTCTTTTATAGCCCTGATTACTAGCAGCATAATCTGCTAACTTACCAGCATTTACTTCAGTAGAAAGTACTGTTCTAAAAAATACTCTGCTATTTAGTGAGGTACTTGTACTTCCTGGAGATATCATTGCTATACCAGCCCTTTCATACTGAGGTAGTGCTGCTGTACTATTTGGACTAGTATAATGTCCAATAACTCCTAGAATATTTGGATTTTTAATTATTTCTCCAGCAACTTTTTGAGCTTGAGTTTGAGCGCTGCTATCATTGGCAATTACTATATTTAAAAATCGCTGATTTACTCCACCTAAACTGTTAAAATTATCTTGTGCCTGTGCAACTCCTCGCAATAGTTCTTTAGAAATACCCGCTTCTTTATTAGTATCTGGTAAAACCACTGCCAGAGTTAGTGGATTGCCTTGTTGATATGCTTTAGCATTGTTGTAATAAATTCGCAACTCGGGATTATAAGGAAATGCTTGTCTAGCTCTTTTAAAATCATTAACAGCATCAGTATAATCTTCGTGTTTAAAAGCTTCAAAAGCCTGAGCAAGAATTGGATCTCCACCAAACAAAGTACGCTCACCTTGACTAAATGATTGCTCAAATGGCTGCTCAAACAATATTTGATTGGCTTGACTTTTAATATATGTATTAGTGGTGTTCAAAGATTGCAATACTACTACTGGAATCATTACCAGTAGTGGAGCCAGCAAGATAAAAGAACGCTGCTGACTTCGTATTTCCATTTCTTGGCTAGTATTTAAAAATTGATAATCATCAACAAGCAATTCTTTACCTTTTTGCCATTTTTGAGCCTCTTGTAATTTATGTCCACTTAACAACTGTGATTTATCCTGTCGATTAGAATTCATCCATGCTGCTAGTTCCTTCGTATAGGGACATAAATTCGTTAAAGTCTCATTAATCCATTTATGATCAAAAACAAACTCATAAATACGGTTATAAATTCTTAACTTTCCATTTTCCTTAACGACCAATCCTGACAGTCGTAATTCCATGTGTTCGGTACTATTATTATCTTCTCCAATTTCTCCATTTTTTAAAATTTGCTGATATAGTCCTAGCAATGACTCCGCATATTTATTGATGACAAACCGATTGCTTATTGTCCTCAAATGTTCCGGATCGTCCTGAAATTGCCAATTTTGGATAATACGCGATCGCACTAATTCCTCTACAGACAATCTTTGCTCATCATCTAAAATAAATTGACAAAGCTTTTGAGTAAGAAAAGGTTGTCCACCAGTCCATTCCAAAACCTCTTTTAGCTTTTCTTGGGGATTACTGACTTTACCTACTAATCCCTTAGCTAAAGGCTCGGCTTCATCTATATCAAAACCTTTGAGTTCAATTGCTTGACCAATATTAAAAGGTGTACGCTGTTTATCTTGAATCAAATCAGAGGGAGTTGCTACCCCTAATAGACAAAATGTGAGGCGTTTATATTCTGGTTTATCAGCACGTTGGTTATAACAGGCTCTAATCAAAGTGAAAAAATCCTCAGTTGAAAAATTGAGGCTGAGAACGCTATCAATTTCATCTACAAAAATGACAATTTTTTTATGAATAGAGGTTAGCATCTCCTCTTCAAGGAACTTCCCTAATCGCCGCAATGGAGGCAGTAATTTTTGCGCCTTCCACCAGTTTTCTAAATCAAAATTATCGTCTAGTTTTAGACTCCTAACCAGGCTGTCAATTACACCTGCATACCATTGATCGGGGGTAACATCCTGAGTGCCGATGGCGGTAATATCAATTTCAGCACAATCAATCCCCTCTTCCTGCAACCTTTGCATGGTTCTTACCCGCAAACTCGATTTACCCATCTGCCGCGAGTTCAGGACATAACAGAATTCACCCGCCCTCAACTTTTTGTATAAGTTGTCATCTGCCTGCCGCTTAACGTAGGTAGGGGAATCTGAAGGTAAAGTACCCCCAACTTGGTATTCGTAGTTTGGCAGGGGATCTAGCGAATTTGACATCAATACTACATCCCCAAGCGATCACGAAAATACAGGCGATACAAATCACATAATGGCTGAACAGAATTATTATGAGTATATTTTACTAGTCCCATATGCTGTAACTTAGACGCTTTGACTCGATCTATCAGGACAGCAGTATTTGTGGCTACTACTTGCTTCATGATCTCTAATAGTTGATGTTCCTGCAAAATTAACCAATGAAGACGCAAATGATCGCCGTATAAGCCTCCTTCAGTAGGCGCAATTTGCAATAGCTCGATTAACGTCAATCCGCATCTTGTCATTTCATGCAGTGCTTTCTTTACCAACCAAGGATGCCCACCCACCATGTCCATCAATTGAGTAGTTTGTTCTTCATTCCAATGAAGTTTAAGATGTTGTGCCAATTTTTGTACTTGTGCTTGATTTAACTGAGGTATGTCAATAGATTTACCCACGTTAAACGGTGATTTATTCCTATCTGTAGAAATGTAATCTTCTTTAGAATAGGCAATTACTAACTGTAGTTTTTTCCAAATAGGTCTAGTATGGGCTTTCTCATGCCAAGTTCGCAACAAAGGAAGAAAGTCACAAGCGATCGCTTGATGAGAAAAAAGTATATCAACGTTATCCAATCCCAAAATCAGGGAACTGCTGATTGCTGGTAAGAGATATCTTTCAAAGTAGTTGGTACAATTACTGTTAGCACTCAGCGCACCTCGCCAGTTTTCAGCTAGATTATGCGGTAGATTCAATTCTTCAGCTATGCTGCCACAAAACCAGTGCAAGAAACGTTCTAGAGTATTGAATATTTCTTTTTCTGGCTCTTGAAAGTCTATTCGCACTACTTGATAGCCTTGCTGAATCCCATAATCCAAAATCTGGTTTATTAAGTAGGTTTTGCCCCATTGCAAAGGAGCTTTCACCCGAATTAATGCCCCTGGCTTCTTCACTTCTTTGTAACAATTAGAATAAAAAACTTGATCGAAAAACGGAAATTCCAGTTCTGGGGATAGTTCTGGATCTAACAAACCGTTCAAATCAGACGAATTTTCAGCTAAATTCACCTGTCCATCAGGGAATACTGGTTCTGTCACTGGCAAAAGAGGATAAGCAGATGAGGCGATGGGGGAAAATAATTTTTCGTCTCCCAATTCCCCACTCTCCCACTCTGCCAATCTTTCTACATCACCGATTGCCACTAAACTAAAAATTTCCTGTAAAATTCTGTGAGTATCGGCAGCCGACTTCCACTCTCGCTGCTGAATCTGTTGTAAATAGCCCCGCAAATCATAATTCAGTGGCGTACTCCAAGGAAGGTTGACGCGAATGGGCAAAATCACTGGCTTATGCCGATCGCTGCTATCCCGTAACTCTTTAGCCTGTCTCACCTCTTCTGTCACCATCTCGCTAGTTGCCGATCGCTCGGACAACAGTAACAAAAAGTAATCACACAGTTTTAATTCTTCATCAATGCGCTGAGGCCATTTTTCCCCCAAGCGAATACTCTCGCCCGCCATGAATGCTTCGTGTCCAGCAGCTTTAATAGCTTCATAAAAATCCTTGGCAAGGCTCAAGTCTGGATCTTGGCTGCGGTAGCTAATGAAAAATCTAGCGCTTTGGCTGGGTGCTGGCAAAGTTAGCATAGTCGGATGAATATCCAGAAATTTTGACGAATTTGGCTATATTATTGCAATTTACGGAATAGAAGCTAATTTTTGCTTTTTTCTAAACAACTTACTGATAGCCGATACCCGACCTACTGATACATTTCGTAACTAAAATCTTGCCGCCATCTTCTGTATTCAGTTCTAGAAATTTACGAGCCATAATTCAATTAGCTTGTAGCTATCTGCTAAAAAGGTAAGTAAAGTAGTTTTTAAAACACATTTATATAAATTTATTGGTAAACAATTTTTTTCGGAGGGAGTTTACCTAAAAGTACTATCTAAAAAACTATACCAATAAACCAGTTTCCCTAAAAATTTACTTTTACCCCGTAGCTAGCATCTGTATGACTTCACAATCTTCTCGCTCTGACAAAATTTTAGTTGTCGATGACTCTCCTGATAACGTGTTTTTGATCAAAACTATTTTGGAGGAAGAAGGTTACACGATTAGCACCGCAGAAAATGGGATTTCGGCCTTGGAAGAATTGAAAGCTTCTCCTTGTGACTTGGTTCTACTGGATCTAATGATGCCAGGTATGGACGGGTACGAAGTCACCAAGCACATTCGTGGAGAGATGAAATTGCCGCAGTATATCCCCATATTGCTGATCACTGCCCATGATGCGCCCAATGTCGCCCACGGATTAGACTTAGGTGCTGATGATTTTATCCGCAAACCTGTAACAGTAGATGAATTGCTGGCACGAGTGCGATCGCTCCTGCGTTTGAAGCATAGTATGGATGAACGTGATGAAATTGCCCGTCAGCGAGAAGATTTTGTCTCCCGCCTCACCCATGACTTACGCACTCCCTTGGTAGCGGCCGATCGCATGTTAATGCTATTTCAACAAGGTGCATTGGGAACATTATCACCGCAAATGCAGGAAGTAATCGCCATCATGGCCCGTAGTAATATGAACCTGCTTACTATGGTCAATACCTTATTGGAAGTTTATCGCTTTGAAGCTGGTCGCAAAAGTTTGGCATTTCAACCAGTAAATCTGAAACAACTGCTAGAAGAAGTGATGGGAGAATTATCACCTCTAGCTCAAGACAAAGCACTGTCCCTAAATTTGGATTTTACTGAAGAGTCAAATACAGTGATGGGCGATCGCTTGGAACTGCATCGTCTATTCACCAATCTCATAGGCAATGCAATCAAATTTACCAACTCTGGATCTATTACTATTCGTTTTACTTCTCAACGCCAGTTCGACAACAGTAGTCAATCTCAGTTATCTGGGAAATCCAATTCTGGTGATTACATTAGAATTGAGATAGCGGATACTGGTTCAGGTATTCCCCCTGAAGAACAAGCTACTATCTTTGAACGATTTCGCCAAGGCAGCCACAAAACTTCTGGTAGTGGCTTAGGATTGTACCTTGCTCGTCGAATTGTCGAGGCACATCAAGGCATAATTCTCCTTAATTCTGAGTTGGGTAAAGGTAGTGTATTTATTGTGCTTCTACCCAGCAAAACATGAAAAAATTAGTAATTATAAATTATGAATTTTAGAGTTATTTACCCTGATAATTTATAATTTATAAACTTAATAATATTTACTTTTGGCTAAATATTCCAATGTGAAAATAGAACAATAAAAATATGCTTATTTAGCAGCACTAACATTAAATAAACAGTTTTTTAGAGGACAAACAAATGATTACCACTGAATTATCTAACGTTGGCGAAATTATCCAGAATCAGCGAGAGGTTTTTCAAACGGGCAAAACTAAAGATATCACTTTTCGCATTGAGCAACTTAAAATTCTCAAGCAAGCAATTATTGAGCATGAACAAGCAATAGTTGAGGCATTACAAGCAGATTTACATAAACCAGAAGTGGAGACTTATATTACAGAAATCAGCGTAGTTAAGGAAATTGATTATGTTATAAAACATCTTCAAAACTGGAGTAAGCCAAAAAAAGCATCTGTTTCTTGGGACTTTTTTTCCTACTCAGCGAGAATTTATCCAGAACCGTTGGGGGTTGTGTTAATTATCGGCCCTTGGAACTATCCATTTCAGTTAATTATCTCACCGTTAGTAGGTGCGATCGCAGCCGGGAATTGTGCAATTATTAAACCTTCAGAAATTGCCTCTCACACGTCTGATGTGATTGCTAAGATTATTACCAAACATTTTGACCCTGCTTATATTGCAGTCATTGAAGGAGGAGTGGAAGCAAGTCAAAAACTACTTGCAGAAAAGTTTGACCATATCTTTTTTACCGGTGGTACAGCCGTCGGCAAAATCGTTATGGCAGCAGCGGCAAAATATCTCACACCAGTAACTTTAGAACTGGGTGGAAAAAGTCCTTGTATCGTAGATACTGAGATTAATATTGAACACACTGTCAGACGAATTACTTGGGGCAAATTTATTAATGCTGGACAAACTTGTATCGCCCCTGATTATCTTCTAGTTAATAAAAAAATCAAAAAAGATTTAATAGATGGTCTGGAAAAATCTTTAAAAGAATTTTATGGGAATAATCCTATAAACAGTCCTGATTATGCCAGAATTATCAGTCAAAAACACTTTGATAGATTGGTGAATTTTCTCAAAGATGGTGAAGTTATCATCGGTGGAGAGAATCAACCTTCAGAGCGTTATATCGCTCCCACGGTGATTGATAATGTCTCTTTGGAAGATTCTGTAATGCAGGAAGAAATTTTTGGTCCTATTTTACCCATCATTGAATATACTGACATTGCAGAAGCGATCGCCTTGATTACCTCTAGACCTAAACCCTTGGCGTTATACTTATTTTCTCAAGACAAAAATCTACAAAAGCGAGTTTTGCAAGAAACTTCCTCTGGTGGAGTCTGTATCAATGACACAGTGATGCAGGTTGGTGTCTCGTCTTTACCATTTGGTGGAGTAGGAGATAGCGGTATTGGCAACTATCACGGCAAAGCTAGTTTTGACACCTTTTCCCATAACAAAAGTGTATTGCAAAACTCATTCTGGTTTGATTTGAAATGGCGATACGCTCCCTATGAAGGCAAATTGCCACTCATAAAGAAACTTCTGGGATAAAAGTTATGAGTTAAGAGTGAGGAGTAAAAATCCATAACTCCTAACTCTGCCAATTTTAGATTTTGAATATTGGATTCAAAATCTAAACTGCAAAAGCGTTGCTGTAACGTTCCTCAGCCCAAGGTTCACCACGGCGATGGTAGCCATTGCGCTCCCAAAAACCAAGTTCTTCACCAGCTAAAAATTCTAAACCATTAATCCACTTAGCACTTTTCCAAGCGTAGAGGTGGGGAACTATTAGCCGCATCGGGCCACCATGTTCAGATGGAAGGTCTTCACCAAAGACTTTAAAGGCAAAGAAGTTTTCTTCGCGCATAAAATCTTCTACAGAAATATTGGTAGTGTAGCCGCCATAGCAATGTTCCATGATGTGGGCTACTTTGGGGTCTAACTCAATCAGACCCATGAAATCCATCAGTTTAATGCCAGTCCATTTGACATCGAGTTTAGACCAGCGCGTTACACAATGGAAATCTGCTGTGAATTCCTGTTGAGGTAACGCCATAAAGTCTGACCAACTAAAGGCAGCGGGTTTTGCTAAACCCCAAACTTTAAATTCCCATTCTTCAATGCTAACTTGGGGAGTTGCACCATAAGTTAATACAGGGAAACCTTTAGCTAAGTGTTGACCAGGAGGAACGCGTTCCCCTTCTTCCTTCCCTGGCTTCTGAAAAAATTTTCCTAGCATAGTTGGAGAAAAATAAGTTTTCTCAAGGTGTATACAAGTTTTTTTGTGGAGTTGCCAATAGCACCGGATGTTTTATTCTTTATATGATTACTTGATCATTATTCGTGAATGATAGGTAATGGGTAATGGATTTTCCCAATTACTCACTACCAATTTTCTTTCGATCTAATGAGCTTATGTAGAGTGTCTATGATTCATAATGCAATCAGGAAAGCTAAGAAAAAGCGTTTATCCAGTAGTGAGAAGCTTGATTGGTAAACTCACCAATCAAATCTATCGGTGCTGTTCATGCTTTTCCTGACTGGGAAATTATGATTCTTCTTCCTCTTCTTCAGCAGTTGGATATACAAATGTAGAGCGTCCAGTCAAAATCGACTTGCCCAGAGAGAGGGCTTTCTGAGCTTCGACGACAGCTTTGTGTCTCCAGGTAGCTCGACGTTTATCTCGTTTTGATTTGGAAGTTTTCTTCTTAGGAACAGCCATGTCAGCAGATATCGCGATTCTTGACAACCTTCTTATTCTAGGCCATCCACTGACGTCAAGGACAAAAGTTGAGTCAGGAATTATGTAAGAAGTTCTAAGCCAAGGAACCTTGGCTTAGAACTTATCTCTGTATCTAGCTCAATATGTCATTTTTGAGTTGGCACACTACTAGCTGTTGGAACTGGATTAGAGCTATTTTCAAAGAAAAGTAGCGATCGCGCAGTTTTGAAGTAAGTTGCCCAATTTTGAGCATCGGGACGCGATCGCCATTGGGGACGACTGACATCTAATGTCAAGACTGGTGCGATCGCTCCATAATTTTGTACGGACACAATGATTGAAACATCTGTCACCAAGATATCTTGATCAAAACTGCGTTGAGCAGCTGCTCTAGCGGCTGCTTCCGCTCTTCTGAGAACGGTTTCGTAGTTTTCGTCTGGCAGGCGGTCAATAGCTAGATCAACTCTAGCGGTGTAAGCTCGCACAACCTGAGGTGCGATCGTTTCCGTTAAAAACCACGCAGGAACGGTAGATATGAGCAAAATTACTAAAGGAACTATCCGGATTCTTCTGGCAATTTGGCTAATAACTGAAAAGGGAGTGATCGATGATGGTAGGTGAGCAGAAATTTTGCTCATGACCTTCTGTCTCCTTAGTAATGATCTGTTATTGAAATTAGGTGAAAGTATTTTCCGGTCAATTAACGTAATAAAAATTACATTCTAACTTAAGATTCGATCAGAATCACCTAGACTATAAGACATAGGTTAGCTTTGTTTTTTTGGCAAAGCCAACCGCAATTTTAAGACCAGCAAACAATAACTGACAAAGAGCGGGATGGCAAATTACTGGGCGATCGCGATTGGCATCAATCAATATCAGTTATTTCAACCTTTAAGTTGTGCCCAAGCAGATGCTGAGGCATTAGAAGATTTCTTGGTAACAGAGGCAGGTTTTCTCCCCGAACACTGTCTAGTCATGACAGATACCTCGCCGCCGATTGGAGATAGATCAACTTATCCCACTAAAGAGAATATTCTGCTGTTGCTTGAGGATTTAGCAGCCACAAGTTGGCAACCAGAAGATTATCTGTGGTTATTTTTTAGCGGTTATGGGGTCAACTACAAGGGCAAAGATTACTTAATGCCAGCCGAAGGCAACCCCGAACTCGTGCAAGAGACTGGCATAGAATTGCGATCGCTAATGCAAAGTCTGCAACTTGCTGACCTCAATGTATTGCTACTACTCGATATTAACCGTGCTTTTGGCACCCAAGCAGATGCTCCCGTTGGCGAAGAAACCATAGAATTAGCCCAAGAACTACAACTGGCGACAATTCTTTCTTGCCAACCAGAGCAATTTTCCCATGAGAGTAGCGAACTAGGTCACGGATTCTTTACAGCAGCTTTGTTAGAAGCTTTGCGTTCTGGTAATGGCAGTAATTTAGCAGATTTAGAAAGCTACCTAAGTCTGCTCATGCCAAAATTATGTCACCACCATTGGCGTCCTGTTCAAAATCCTGCCACACTCATCCCATCAAGGCAGCAAGTAATTTTGCCACAATTGGCAATGGAAAGTCACTTTCAACCAGAAGCGGTGATTTATCCTGAAGAATCTTTTGCTATTGCCCGTGCGGCTCCTCCCCTTGACGATTACCCTACAACTTCAGCAAATCGGGGCAGATGGGGAGAAGCTAGTGTGAACTCTTCCCAGCAGCTAAAGAGCCACAAGGGCGAGAAGTCTAAAGGTCAAAAAGTTCAGGAGTCGGCTAGCGGCTTAGCTTCGCAACCAATGCCGGAAACTTCTTTAGGAGTGAATTCCGGGGGAAGATTTATCCCCAATTCCTCTAAAGGCTACGTCTCTCGATTACCATCGAATCAACCAACCATTCCTTTTTGGAAACAGTTTATCTTGTGGGGCGGAGGCAGCTTGTTGGTTGCAGGTCTAATCGCTGTAGTTTTTCTTCGTAATCAAGAAACTTTTAGAATTAAGCAAATATCAAGCACATTACCCAATGTTAACCAGAATTTGCCAACCCGCACTCCGCCAGTTAGGCTTAAAAACCAATCTAGCGCCCAAATAACTTCTAGTTCCGAGTCGAAAAAGCGGAATCAAGCAGTATTAGACCTAGCCAAAATGTCGCTCAGACAAACTCAGGCTAGCGATTTGAGCATGGCGATCGCTACAGCCCGGAAAATTAAACCCGGTGAACCGCTGTACGAACAAGCTCAGGAGAATATTAAGATTTGGAGCCAAATGATTTTAGATTTAGCAGAGGGTCGTGCTAAACAAAGACAGTATGCAAGCGCTATTGCTGCCGCTCGATTAATTACCAAAGATGAAGCCCCCTATGCCAAAGCACAAGCAGCAATGAACCTATGGCGGCTAGAGGGCAAGCAGTATGTAAGTAACAAAACTCTGTTAGATGCAGCTAATGCCTTAATTAAGCCTGGACAGGCATCTACCTATAATCGTGCGATCGAAGTTGCTAAGAAAGTACCGCCAGGTCAACCAGGCTTTGATAGTGCCCAAAAGTCGATCAATAAATGGAGTGAGAAAATTTTAGACCTGGCCAAGCGTCGCGCCGCCCAAGGAGAACGCAATGCCGCAATTGCGACAGCTGCTTTAGTGCCAGAGGAGACAGCCGCTTATGAAGATGCTCAGGATGCCATTCAAAAATGGCAAAAGAAATAGTAAAAAAATAGTAAAAAATAGTTAGGAGTTAGGAATTAAGAGTTATATTATTGATCCCCGACCTGTTACTCCTGACTCCTAACTTTTTCCTCAGCGTTCATATCTCAGTATTAGCAGTACTGCGATACATCTTCGCCACATTCGTCGGCTAGATAGCACAAGGCTCGGAAACGTAAACCAACCACTTCTTCGTATAAGGGGTTGAGCTTACACATGGGTGGGATGTGAAACAGTGTTTTCCCAAATAATTTGACATCGCGCTCAAAGGGGCACTGAGACGGAATCAGTTTGCACAAACGATGAGCTAGTTGGCGATCGCGGACTTGAATGTTTTCTAATCGTTGCCGTAGGGGTTGGAGAATATCCCAGTAAGGCTTGGAAACAGAATGGTTTAGCTGGGTTGCTTTATGGTCAGTAGTCTCTGCTTGATTGATTGATACCCAGCTAGCCAGAAAAATCTTTTTGGTGGTATTGTCGAATACCTTCATGGTTAATCCTCTGTGTTATTGAGGTTATTCATCTTTTGGATGAATATATACAACGTGGCAACGAACTTTCCCGGAAAAATCGCGTTCTGACTGCGATATAATGTAATACCTGATTAGCCACTTAAGTCAGAACCTACTTTATTACTACGTCAAGTTAATCGCAAATTTCCGGGGATCGGTAGTGTAATATTACGATCTTGTTCATAACTTGACACAGTTTAAATTTTAATAAAGACATCCATCATTGGATAGGTTTTAGTGTAACATTTACAATCCTTAATATAAGGTCTTTGTAAAAGAATTTTTGCTAAGTATAAACATCAATAATATTCTAGAAGGCTTTTTTCCTCTCCGTGTTCCCACTTTCTCACGTAAGTGTGTCTTGTTCATCGCTGGCTGAATGCCGTACAAGCACTGATTTTTGATCGATTAGCATCGATTCCATTTCACAAAACTTAGATTGGCAGTGGCAATTTGAGAGTGATATAGTCTGAAGCGTTAAAATCAGGTGAGCTTACTTATGGGTGTTTCTGTACTCTACAGCGCAATTCCTCCTTCCAGTACGCTGTACGCACGCCTTCAAAGTCAAAAGGCACTCAGCATCCTTGTAGTTTCTCTTTTCCCTTATGGTTGTGGCATTTTCCGCTTTTTTGAGATTGATGCTGAAGAGATTAATGAAATCCTTGAAGATGTTATCGAAACACACCAAGAGACTTTTGGATCTGAGCTAGAAGCAGATCGGGTAATTGCTGAATTGCGGTCTGAGTTAAGGCTTACTCGTAAAGCCTATCCAGGGATTGAAGATAGAACAGCATTACTAGAAAAAACATCTGTTGAGATCGGGGAACGTTTGTTGCAGGAGCTATCGAGAAGAAAGTTTGCGAATGCCGATGAGATTGTTGAAAAGCTCATGTTTGGAGATCGAACTCTTGCTCCAACTCTGTTATCAACAGAAGAGTCATTGGGACTTATATCTTATGAGCTAGTCAATGAAGGAGCCAGCATTTTGCGACAGATCGATGCTGAAACACTGTTTGCAAGAGATGAATCGTGTTTTGAAGACTTCGAGAGGTGGAGAAATTTGTATCTTTCAGCAGCCGAGAAAAATGAGGAGATATTGGTTGCAGTTGCTTGAGGCGACAGCAATCTAACAAGTTAGATCGCCCTACCGAGTTGAACATTGCAAAAAGGCGATCGCAACCAGTATTTTTTTGATTTCACGCAAAGGAACCAAAGAACCTTAAGCTGAAAATACTTGCTGGGCTGTCAGGGTTAATTCTGGGAAAGTTTGAGAAATAACCCGTTGGTCTTCGATAAACATAGTTTGCTTGTAACTGCTCTGATTTAGCAAACACACAGTTATTTTATTTTCCAGAGGATCGACAATCCAATACTCGACCACACCAATAGCTGCATACTCAGAGGTTTTTTGATTATAGTCCCGCTCAATAGATTCAGGACTTACCACTTCAACTAAAAGGGGTGGAGCAGTTTTAAGGATAGCCGAAGTACTCTCAATACTTTTTGCCTGTTCGTTGGTAATCACACAAATATCAGGTCTTCTAAGTTGTTGATTGGTCAGCACCTCTGTACCGTTAGGGCGCGGTTGTAAAGGCAGTCCAAATTTTTGAATTTCTAAAAAAAAGCGAACTAACAGTAAAGTGATAATCGCCTCATGCTTACCAGTACCAGGAGGCATTTCTAGAAGCACCCCATCCTCAAGTTCATAGCGCTTGTCTGTGCCATCATCAAAATTGATGTATTCCTCAAGAGTACTAATTTTTATTGGTGTTTTAGTCATAGCGATCGCCTCCAAGAACTATAGGCAAGTACTATTTACTGTGGGTTCTATACCTATAGTAAAAGACTATATCTCATGTCTAAGCGCAAAGACGCTAGAAAAACTCTGCGTCTCTGCGCTTGTGCGATTTTATCTTTAATTCTTTATGATGCTACCTGAGCAGCAGTCCGAGTCCGGCGTCTTCTGCCATCGGCAACTTTCACAGGTGGCTCATCAGGGATTTGCATCAACAAAGTCACAGATGGCTGACATTGTAATTCCCGCCGGATGGAGCGTTGCAATTCTCGTTCTAAAGTACCTTGCAATCCACCCCAGTCTATATCTGCTGCTTCCCCTTCCGCAGGAGCAAATTCTGTCCAGCGCACAGTGAGGATTTCTTCAATGCGCTGTTTTACCCAGGTTTGTACCAGCGATCGCTCTACACTTGTAACTACACCTCGTAGGTGAATTTCTGGTTTTGCCAACAGTTTACCATTCCAATCAATGGCAGCTGCGATCGTAATAATG
Source organism: Nostoc sp. UHCC 0251 (assembly GCF_034932245.1). Lineage (NCBI taxonomy): Bacteria > Bacillati > Cyanobacteriota > Cyanophyceae > Nostocales > Nostocaceae > Nostoc > Nostoc sp. UHCC 0251. The sequence continues at coordinate 16,063 of NZ_JAYGHD010000031.1, read as the reverse complement.
CCTTCTGAAGCCATGCGTTGCCGTTCTTGCAGGACTTTGGCACTTACCATGCCCGAACTCGTAGTATCCACTAATTCGATACCAGATGGCACTTTACCAGCAACGCGAATAGCATCTTCAGTTAGTTCGACAATATCACCATTCTGAATGATGATCATGTTTTCTGCGGGAATGCCCATACTCTGAGCCGTTTCTGCGTGTTTCACTAGCATTCGATGTTCGCCGTGAAATGGCACAAAGAACTTAGGTCGAGTTAAGGCAATCATCAGCTTTTGCTCTTCCTGACAGCCGTGACCGGAGACGTGAATCCCTTTATCCCGACCATAGACCACTTTTGCACCTTGAATCATCAATTTATCAATGGTGTTGACTACTGCGATCGTATTTCCGGGAATTGGGTTAGCAGAGAATACTACTGTATCTCCTTGGCGGATTTTGATGTGAGGATGTTCTTTATTGGCAATGCGGGTCATTGCTGCCATCGTTTCACCCTGAGAACCTGTAGTTAAAATCAGTACTCTTTCATCAGGGAGATTACGAACTGCGTGCAATGGTTGCAGCAGATTATCTTCACACTTGATGTAACCTAAATTGCGGGCATGAGCAATTAAGTTCAGCATCGAACGCCCCACAATCGTCACTACACGGTTTTGCTTCTTGGCGATATCCAAAATCATGTTAATGCGATGGACGCTGGAAGCAAAGGTAGTGACAAATAATCGCCCAGTAGCTTGACTAAATACTCTCTCAAGATTGGGATAAACTGAACGTTCCGAAGGTGTAAATCCTGGAACTTCAGCATTAGTAGAATCACTTAGCAGACAAAGAACGCCTTTTTCACCATGTTCTGCTAACCGTTGCAAGTCAAACTTTTCACCATCCACTGGGGTGTGGTCAATTTTAAAATCCCCTGTGTGAATGACTACACCAAGGGGAGTATGAATGGCAACAGTGAAACTATCAGCAATGGAGTGGGTGTTGCGGATATATTCAACTAAAAAGTTTTTGCCAATCCGCACTACATCGCGTGGTAGAACTGTTCTGATTTCTGTGCGATCGCGGACTCCTGCTTCTTCTAATTTACCCTCTAGCATTGCCATTGCTAGTCTGGGCCCATAAATCACGGGGATATCAAATTGCTTGAGATGAAAAGCAATGCCGCCGATATGGTCTTCATGACCGTGAGTCACGATCATCCCTTTAATTTTGTGGCGATTTTCCCGCAGATAGGTCGTATCTGGTAGAACAATATTTACTCCATGCATCGCCTCTGTGGGAAAAGCCAATCCTGCATCTAGCAGGATAATTTCATCGTCATACTCAAAAAGACAAGTATTTTTCCCAATTTCGTGCAAACCGCCTAAAGGAATAATTTTCAAGGCGGAATTATTAGCTTCGTTTTTAGCCATTTTCTCCTTAGATCGTTACTTGTGGTTAATTTAGTTGATAGTTAACGAACTTGTATTTAAGACAACATTATTTGTCTTTTAATTCAGTCCCAAAGCAATCAAGTTTTAATTGAAGATTTCAATTTTTTATTCAATAAAAGCAACTGTACACTGAAGAATTTATAGTATGTCTATCAGTCCTAGCACAGATTTTTAAATTGCAACTTATGAACAATTATGAGCATTGTTTATATGTATCTTTAGAAAGCAGTAGATTACCAAAGCTTAACCAGATGGTGGCTAGATTAAACTAAGTTCTTTCAGAACCGCTTCTAACTTTTGACTTACTTCTAAATCAGCTTCACATAGAGGTGGACGAGTTGAACCAACCTCCCAACCCTGAAGTTTCAGCGCTTTTTTCACTGGAATGGGATTTGAAGTGAGAAATAAAGCTTTAAACAACGGGAAGAGTTGGAGATGAATCTCACTAGCTACCTCAATTTTTCCCGCACTAAAAGCTTGGATCATTTGCTGTAGTTGGTTTCCTACTAAATGAGAAGCCACACTTACCACACCCTTTGCCCCGATCGCTAACAAGGGCAAAGTCATGTAATCATCACCAGAGTAGATGTCGAATTCTTTTGGTGTCAAGCGACGAATTTCGCTTGCCTGATCTATACTACCAGTGGATTCTTTAATTCCGACAATATTGCTAACCTCAGCTAACCGGGCAACTGTTTCTGGCTGAAGGTTTTGTCCGGTACGACCGGGGACATTGTATAACAACAAAGGTAGGTCGGGACAGGCTTGTGCTATGGCCTGAAAGTGTGCTTCCAATCCCGCTTGTGGCGGTTTGTTGTAATAAGGAACAACTTGTAAGGAACCGTGTACTCCTATTTTAGACGCTTTTTGGGTGGCTGCGATCGCTTCTTTGGTAGAATTTGAACCACAACCTGCAATCACCTTGGCTTTGCCTGCCACAGACTGCAATACCTCGACAAACAATTGGTATTCCTCATCCCAACTCAAAGTAGGGGATTCTCCTGTTGTGCCGCATACTACCAGTGTATCTGTACCGTTATTAGCGAGATGCGCTGCCAGTTCTGCTGCTACATCATAATTGACACTACCATCTGCTTTAAACGGCGTAATCATAGCGGTTAAAACATTGCCAAAATCTCCCACCCTGTTTTCACTCCTGATTACCCATGTTTTTGTATCTTGGTGGTTTTCTATTGTAATAACCTATCTGCAAATTGCTTACAACAGTGATTTGCACATTTGGTCTTTTTCATTAGTTGTTTATTTTACTAATAATTAGCTTGAAACATAAGCCTTAGCAGATTGGAGCAGATTTTTTTCTACTAGCAACTCGGCGATTTGTATTGCATTTAATGCTGCACCTTTGCGGATTTGATCACCGCACAACCATAATTCCAAGCCACAGGGATGAGAAATATCTTGGCGAATTCTTCCCACTAAAACTTCATCTCTACCAGTTGCTTCAATTGGCATTGGAAAATGATTTGTTTCCCAATCTTCTACCAATTTCACTCCAGGGGAGGAATTTAAAATTTTTCTGGCTTCCTCTGCACTAAAGGGAGTCTCAAATTCTAAATTAATGGCTTCTGAATGAGCGCGGAGTACGGGAACCCGTATACAGGTTGCAGTAATTCTGATTTGCTGCGTACCAAATATTTTTCGGGTTTCGTTGACCATTTTCATTTCTTCCTCACAATAACCCAAATCGTTTAATGGTGAGTTATGCGGGAATAAATTAAATGCCAGTGGGTAAGGCAATACCTCTGCAACTGGCGGCTGTCCTTGTAGTATAGCGCTTGTTTGGGTTTTTACTTCTGCCATTGCTCTGGCACCAGCACCACTAGCAGATTGGTAGGTTGAGGCTACGATGCGTTGCACTGGTTTAACTTTATGCAGTGGCCAGACTGCCAAAGTCATCAAAATTGTTGTACAGTTGGGGTTTGCAATAATACCTCGGTGATTAGCTGCGGCTTGTGGATTCACCTCTGGTACTACTAAGGGTACTTCCGGGTTCATCCGAAAGGCACTGGAGTTGTCAATTACTACGGCGCCCTTTTCCACGGCAATTGCTGCCCAAGCTTTGGATGTCGAACCACCTGCACTAGCTAGTACTATATCTACATTTTCAAAGGCGCGATCGCTCACTGGCTCTACTGGTATATTTTCACCTTTAAAGTGTAGCGATCGGCCGACACTCCGCTCTGATGCCAATAACTTTAAGCTAGCAATCGGAAAATTACGGTTTTCTAATAATTCCAGCAACTCTGTGCCAACTGCACCAGTTGCTCCTAAAATAGCTAAACGATAGGATTTCGACAAACTTGCTTCCTCCTTTAAGAGATTTTCCTACAATTTTTGGAACAATTGACAATTTGCTTATATTTAAATAGCGATCGTAGTCTTGAAATAAATTTTGAATAGATAGATTTAGATTTTTCTCTAATGATTAGTCTATCTTTATGGATAGATTTAATAAATTTATTTGCTTGGTTATTGAATAAAATTAATGTTGCATTTTATAACAACCGCAGTCCCATTGTTTTCATTTCTCTAAAGAACTAGATTATTGTATTATACAACAAACCGTCATTTAGCAGTAAATATAGATTATATCTGCACTTAAACGTTTGATCTGCAAGGTGAATAAAGGTCTTGGCTGTAAAGTGGGTTGCCAGGATGATGAATGTATTATGATGCAAATGTTATAAAATCGGCAAACCATCAAATCGAGCTATGCGGCTAGGCAGCAGATTTCCTCTTGTACCCACAAGATAGGTAGATTCAATGCTATAACTTTGAAGTACTAACTACTGGCTGAAAACCAGGATATCACGGTGTTAGCCCACTGAAGAATTAATTCCTGAGTTTTCAGTGCTAAATTCAGACTAACTGAAGATTACAGACTGGGGAATAAGGATTAAACTCTTCCTAATCCAGAATGATTCAGCACTTATTACAAATATTAGGCAAGAAACCCCAGACGCTCTTAGCCCTGGGAGTGTCAATAATTGTTATGACGGTAAATTGTCAAGTCCTTGGCCATTAGCAGTAAACTGGATCTCTGTGCCAGGACACACCATCCATCCTTGGATGTCATGAAGCCTTGTGACAACCTCCCATCCTCTTTAAGAGACATCAAGCCATAAACGCGAACAATTATTGCGTCTTGTGTGTACTCGGAGATTAAAATACCAGAAAACTAGAGACGAAGCATGAAAGTTACCCAGGAAAAACTTCCCGCCAGCCAAATTGGTCTGGAAATAGAGATTACGCCAGAAATTACCAAGCAAACTTACGAACAGGTCATTAAAAACTTAGCGAGTACTGCCAATATTCCTGGGTTTCGTAAAGGCAAGGTACCTCGGCCGATATTGCTACAACGGCTAGGTACAACTCGTATCAAGGCAGCAGCACTGGAAGAACTAATTCAAGACGGCATTGAGCAAGCAGTTAAACAAGAAGCTATCCCGGCAATAGGTCAGCCGCAATTGCGCTCCTCTTTTGAGGATTTGATTACGAATTATGAACCTGGAAAACCCCTGACGATTTCGGCCGCTGTCGATGTTGAACCCGAAGTGAATCTAGTGCAGTACACTGATTTGCAAGCCAAGGCTGAAGAAGTCAAGTACGAGCCAGAACGAGTGGAGAGTACCCTCGATAAGGAACGTCAAGAATTAGCGACATTAATTCCTGTAGAAGGACGTTCAGCCCAAATCGGCGATATTGCTGTAGTCGATTTTAAAGGTTCATTCGCCAGAGTGGAGGGCGAAGACGAAACAGCTGAACTAGAACCGATTCCTGGAGCCGAAGCAACTGATTTTCAAGTTGAGTTGCAGGAAGATAAGTTTATTCCAGGCTTTATTGCTGGAATAGTAGGGATGAATCCTGAAGAAACCAAAGAAATTGCAGCGCAGTTCCCAGATCCTTATGCTAATGAAGATTTAGCTGGAAAAGCGGCAACTTTCACAGTGACGCTCAAAGAATTGAAGGAAAAGGAACTACCAGAAGTAAATGACGATTTCGCCCAAGAAATCAGCGATTTTGAAACCTTAGAGGAGTTACGCGCTTCTTTGGTAGAGCAATATCAAAAAGAGGCGGATGACAAAACAAAAGCAAATAAACAGGAAGCTTTGTTAACGGAACTGCTCAAGCACGTAGAAGTTGACTTACCAGCAACCTTGATTGAGCAAGAAGTGGATGCAATGCTAACGCAAACAGCAATGCGACTGTCTCAGCAGGGATTAGATGTAAGAAAGTTGTTTACTCAAGATATTATTCCGCAATTGCGGGAGCGATCGCGTACTGAGGCTATTGAACGCATCAAACGTTCCTTGTCGTTGCGAGAAGTTGGTAAACGCGAATCTATACAGGTAACACCAGAAGAAATCGCAGCCAGAGTCAAAGAACTTTTGGAACAGTACCCAGATGAGCAAGACGTTGATGAAGATAGACTGCGCTCAATTGTGGAAAATGAACTATTAACCGAAAGAACCGTCGATTGGCTATTAGAACATTCCTCAGTTGAACTTGTACCCGAAGGTTCTTTGAGTCCTGCGGAGGAAACAGAAGATGCAGAATCAGGTGCTGATACACCTGAGACAGAGGAAGAAAACAGCGAAGCTTCAACAGAAGTCACAGAAGGATAATTAAAAATCCCACAGCTATGAGTTCACCAGTTCTGAGTTAAAGTACTGGTGAAATGGGTAAGTTAAAAGAGATGAGGGAGCAGGAGCAGGGAGCAGGGGGAGACAAGGGGACAAGGGGACAAGGAGAATAAATAACCCATGCCCAATGCCCAATGCCCCATAACTCTTAACTCCTGAAAACTCAGGGATGAACGCAAAATAATTAATGAATTTTAAGCAAATTGTGACACATGTTATCGCCTGAGCTTGATACTGTGTTACACGAGAGGAAATTATATGAGGCATAATGGTTAACACGTAGCTATAAAAATCCCATTCGTTGAAAAGGCAGCATCTGCTGCTGAAACATTTGTCCTAAATTATCGTCAAAGAAAGCTTGTATGCTTGTATCGCAGTCGGGAAACTACCCCATCAGCAACCAAAGTCGAATCAACATTAACTCCCAATTGAACAGCCCTAGCAACATCGTGCCGATGGTGGTGGAACAGTCTGGCATGGGAGAAAGGGCTTTCGACATCTACTCCCGCCTGCTGCGAGAGCGGATTATCTTTTTGGGAACGCCAATAGATGATACTGTAGCCAACTCAATCGTGGCTCAGTTGTTATTTCTAGACGCCGAAGACTCAGAAAAAGACATCCAACTATATGTTAATTCTCCTGGCGGCTCAGTCTACGCAGGGATGGCAATCTATGATACAATACAGCAAATTCGCCCTGATGTTGTTACAATCTGTTTTGGATTAGCCGCGAGCATGGGGGCATTTTTGTTGACAGCAGGGGCTGCCGGTAAGCGAATGTCTTTGCCTGACTCCCGGATTATGATTCACCAACCACTTGGTGGCGCTCAAGGTCAAGCCATTGACATTGAAATTCAAGCCAGAGAAATTCTTTATATTAAGGGTAAGTTGAATCAGTTAATGGCTCATCATACTGGTCAACCTATAGAAAGAATTGAAGCAGATACTGAGCGCGACTTTTTCATGTCGGCAGAAGAGGCGAAGAACTACGGTTTGATTGATCAGGTCATTTCCAGGCAAAATCTTCCCACAGCAGGGGAAAACGTCACCATTCTGAAATAAGAGGCTGGTATGTCTAAGTACGACTCCCATTTAAAATGTTCGTTTTGCGGCAAGTCTCAAGAGCAGGTGCGTAAATTAATCGCGGGGCCGGGAGTCTACATCTGCGATGAATGCGTTGACTTGTGTAATGAAATACTAGACGAGGAGTTACTCGATACCAATGGTGCGGCAGCGCAACCAGCACCAAGAGCAGAACCACCTCAAAAACGACGTACCCAATCTTCTAGTATTTCGTTTAATCAAATACCCAAGCCAAGAGAGATTAAAAATTATCTAGACGAACACGTTATTGGTCAAGACGAAGCCAAGAAAGTCTTGTCAGTAGCCGTTTACAATCACTACAAACGGTTGGCAGTGATTCAGTCTAAAACCAGTGGCAAAGCTGCGGCAGATGATGCTGTAGAATTGCAAAAGTCCAACATTTTGTTAATTGGCCCGACTGGTTGCGGCAAAACTCTCTTAGCGCAAACCCTAGCGAAAATCCTGGATGTACCCTTTGCCGTCGCCGATGCTACGACGCTGACAGAAGCGGGGTACGTAGGAGAAGATGTGGAAAATATCTTGCTGCGACTGTTGCAGGTGGCAGATTTGGATATAGAGGAAGCGCAACGAGGAATTATTTACATTGATGAAATTGACAAAATCGCTCGCAAGAGTGAGAACCCGTCAATTACCCGTGATGTTTCTGGCGAAGGCGTGCAGCAAGCCTTGCTGAAAATGTTAGAGGGAACGATCGCCAATGTACCACCCCAAGGAGGGCGTAAGCATCCCTATCAAGATTGTATCCAGATTGATACAAGTAATATTTTGTTCGTCTGTGGTGGTGCTTTCGTGGGCTTAGAAAAGGTTGTGGATCAGAGAGTTGGCAAAAAAGCAATAGGCTTTGTGCAACCGGGAGAAGGCCAATCAAAAGAAAAACGGGCAGCAGATACTCTTCGCCATCTAACACCGGATGATCTAGTAAAATTTGGCATGATTCCCGAATTTATTGGGCGCGTGCCAATGGTAGCAGTAGTAGATCCGCTAGATGAAGAAGCGCTGATGGCGATTCTCACCCAACCACGCAGTGCCTTAGTGAAGCAGTACCAAAAACTGCTGAAGATGGATAATGTCCAGTTAGATTTTAAACCAGAAGCTTTACGAGCGATCGCTCAAGAAGCCTATCGGCGTAAAACTGGTGCTAGAGCGCTACGAGGTATTGTCGAAGAATTGATGTTGGATGTAATGTACGAGTTACCATCCCGTAAGGATGTGACACGTTGTACAGTAACACGGGAGATGGTCGAGAAGCGATCAACTGCCGAACTGATAATACATCCATCTTCACTACCGAAGCCGGAATCAGCTTAATAGTCATTAGTCATTGGTCATTGGTTATTAGTCAAAAACTTAAGACTAATAACCATTTAATAAGGGAAAATGACTAATGACAACTGACAAAGGACTAATGACTAATGCCTTATATCAATGTTCGTGGCGTTGAGCATTACTATGAATGGGTGAAAAAACCATCTGGTTCTTTGGTAAAACCAGTGATGGTTTTCATCCACGGTTGGGCTGGTTCGGCTAGATATTGGCAAAATACTGCTAATGCTTTATCGGAGCAATTTGATTGTTTACTCTACGATATGCGGGGATTTGGCCGTTCTGGTGGGAAGCCAACCATAGCCGAAGCAAGTGAAGCTGTTGCCGAATCTGAGTCCCTCAAGGAAGAATCGCAGGCAATCAAAGACTTAAACTATGAATTAGAGGAATACGCTGATGATTTGGCAGCTTTGTTAGATGGGTTGCATCTTCAGCGTGTCTATATCAATGCTCATTCAATGGGCGCGTCTGTTGCTACTTTATTTTTTAATCGCCGTCCCGAACGAGTAGAACGAGGAATTTTAACTTGTAGCGGCGTTTTTGAGTACGACGAAAAATCCTTTAGTGCCTTTCATAAATTTGGTGGCTATGTAGTTAAATTCCGTCCCAAGTGGTTAAGCAAAATTCCATTTGTTGACCGGATGTTTATGGCCAGATTTTTATATAGTTCTATCCCACATTCTGAGCGGCAAGCTTTTTTGGAAGATTTTCTCGAAGCAGATTACGATGCAGCTTTAGGAACAATTTTTACTTCAGTCAGTAAGGCTCAATCTGAAGTGATGCCGCAAGAGTTTGCCAAGCTGACAGTGCCGACTTTGCTTATTGCGGGGGAGTATGACAAAATTATTCCAGCCGAGATGGGGCGTCAAGCAGCTGCACTGAGTGACAAAGTGGAATTTGTGATGATTCGTAACACAGCGCATTTCCCAATGCTGGAAGATGCGCCAACTTATTTGCAACGGGTACAAGAGTTTTTGCATAACACCCCACAACCACAAGTCGGATAACTGCTGGCGGTTTTTTAGACAGTTAAGTGTACCTGTGTGATACCTTGACGCATTTTATATTGTCGCCTTAACCAAGACTTTTTAATTATTTTACGGAGTAAGGGAGCAAGTTGAATCAACAGCGATCGCAGCAGTGCATTTTTTCGCAGTAGTTCACCTTGTTTAGCTTCCTCTAACTGGAGTTGCTGGGCGCGGATAATTTCTGGCTCACGTTCTGCTTGGATTTGCGATAGTGCCATATCAATATCCTGGTGTCCAGCTTCTCTGTGCAACAGTGGCACAAGATAGTTTGCAGCGACAATTACATCACGGAATGCTAGATTAATTCCTTGGGCACGAACAGGAGACATTGGGTGTGCAGCGTCACCCAGAAGCAGTACCCCTGGTGTGTGCCATTGTGGACAATAACCAACCACAACAGAAAGCCGAATGGGTGATTCGATGGTGTCTGCATGATTACGGAAATGCTCTGCTAGCCATGAGGGTGATAGTGAGGCAAAAATCTCTCCCCAGTTGGCTTGCTTGGAGTCAGTGCTTTCGGTTGCGGACATCACCCAAGCCAGATGCAGTTTTCCTGACTCTGCTCCATGAAAAATGGTAAATACGCGATCGCCATTTACAATAGTACGAAATACATTGTCGGCTGCAAACTCAGGGCTGGCGGCAAGTTTAAACCAGAGAATATCAATATTTTTGGGCTGGCGTACCAACTCCAATCCTATACGTTGTCGCACAAGGGAATTTCGACCATCTGCCCCAATCACTAAGTCAGCAGTTAGTTCTCTCCCATCGCTCAGTACTACACCTGCCACACGCTGATTACTCCAGCGTAAATCTTTGACTGGAACACCCTGGATAAATTCAAACCCATCATTGGTTTGAGCTTCCGAAATCAGTGTATTGAGTAACGGTGGTTGTGAAACCAGTGTACAGGGTCGGGTTGCTCCCATTGGTTCATCAACTCGAAACAACTGCTTATCCCCTAGAATGAATTCCCATGCGTCGAGTTGTCGATGGGGAATATTCTCTAACAATGGCGATAGACCCATTTGCTCTAGTGCATCTAACCCACTGGGCATTAATCCTTCACCACGAAAAACACGATGAAAGTCTTTTGCTGCTTCAATTAACGTTACACCAATACCACGTTTTGCAAGGAGCAGAGCAAGTGTTACACCTGTTGGGCCTGCGCCCACAATCACAATTTGCACTACCTCATCCCTCCTTTATCGCTTGTGTTTTAGGGTTTAAAACCCCATCCCCAATGCCAAAGCGTTAACGCTGCGCTATAACAAAACATAATTGCGAATTGCGAATTGCGAATTGTTTTAACCCAAACCCAGTTCTCGTTTTAGCAAGTTAATTGAGTTAGTACCTATATAATTTTCGACCTTAATCAGCTTTGGTGGACGAATAATATCTTCATCACATGCTTGCACAGCTGCTTGGACTGCCGCAAAACTGGCTTGATCGCTTATGATTACCTCAGCCCGTTTAACCATTGCCTGAAGTTTATAAACATCTTTTGGCTGCGAAGTCATCACTAATAGTTCATCTCCTCGCAGACCGTGGAGGATGACTTCTGCTGCTCGGGCAATCCCGGAACTGAGGCTAACTATGCCTACACAGTTTTCTTTTGGTAGAGTTTTTAAGAGGCTGAGTTCTTTGCTGTAGTCGTAGATATCTAGAGGAATTACCCGTGCAGCTTTAGGAGCTGCGATCGCTTCCACATTACTGATAAAATACCGACTTGTAACTACTGTCGCAGAGGTAGTTTTATCTAATACAGCAGTTAATTCTTCCATTGCTACCAACTGGACTGGTATTTTTAGCGATCGCTCTAATTCATACACCATCAACTCACCAGCACCCATATCATAGGATGGAACTGCAACCAGAACTCGCGCACTACAACGCAAGCGCCAGTCAATTTCCGCTAAAAATAGCTCTCTGGCTTGATTGAGTGAACATCCTTGGGTGAGCAAATCATCGAGTGCTTTCTGGACAACTTGATATGCATCAGGATTTTGTTTGAGTATCGGTGATTGCAGTCTGCTACCGCCCTCATGACCTTGGGGACGAACATAAATTCCTGAACCAGCCATGCTTTCAACAAATCCGTCTTCTTCTAGTTGACGGTAAACTTTGCTAATGGTATTGCGGTGTAATCCAGTTTGCATTGCTAACGCTCTTGTGCTTGGCAATTTGTAAGCAGGGGGATATTGCCGAGAAGCGATCGCAAAACGGATTTGATTAAACAGCTGGGTTGATGCGGGAATTTCGCTGTCTGGCTGAATACGGAATTGAATCATCACCAAAGCTCCTGAATACTGAGTGGGGAGTGGGGAGTGGGGACTTGTACTGAGCGTTCGCGTAGCGTCTCGCAGAGAAGACGAAGTAGTGGGGAGTGTTGGTTTACTACTCAGCACACAGCACTTTTAACTCAGCCCTCCTTTAGTGACCAGCTGCATTTGCTACATGTTAAATATTTTATTTACACATGAAGTTTTTCTGGTAGAAATTTTTAATGCGCTCACTATGGTAATTGTTAATTTTATTGGAAATGACCTCAGCATACTGGCATAGTTATATCAAATAAACACACGGCTAATCATACAGCACTAGTAAAAATTATTATGACAGAGCAAGCAATAATTACCACAACGGTTAATCTTTTGCAAGATAATATTCAGGTGTCAGCTTATCTGGCAGAGCCAAAAGAATCTGGTTCTTACCCAGGAGTTGTAGTATTACAAGAGATTTTTGGTGTCAACGTTCACATTCGGGATGTTACAGAACGGATTGCCAAACTTGGGTATGTAGCGATCGCACCTGCACTTTTTCAACGGACTGCTCCTGGCTTTGAAACCGGATACACACCCGAAGATATTGAAACGGGCAGAAGCTACGCCATGCAAACTAAAGCTTCTGAGTTATTAAGCGATATTCAATTAGCAATTGATTACCTCAAAAATCTGCCCCAAGTCAAAAAAGATGGCTGTGGCTGTATTGGTTTCTGCTTTGGCGGTCATGTTGCATATCTTGCAGCTACTTTACCAGATATTAAAGCTACGGCTTCCTTCTACGGTGCTGGAATTACCACTCGCACACCAGGAGGTGGCGCTCCTACTGTTAACCGCACCAGAGAAATTCCAGGTACTCTCTATGCCTTCTTTGGCACAGCAGATGCTAGCATCCCAGCCGAACAAGTAGATGAGATTGAAAAAGAGTTAGAAAAATATAAAATTCCTCATCGTGTGTTCCGCTACGATGGAGCTGATCACGGATTTTTCTGTGACCTTCGTGCCAGTTATAATCCTAAAGCTGCTGCTGATGCTTGGGAGCAAGTCAAACAACTCTTTAGTCAACTGAATTAGTCATTAGTCATTAGTCATTGGTCATTAGCAAAGGACAAATGACAAATGACAAATGACAATCTAAACTCCAGTTGCACCATATCAAATAACAATTAATCTCCAAAAGTCATGAATTCCGAATCGAAACTATCTCAAACAGCCAATTCGTCGTTTACGATGGACGATTTTGCCAAAGCATTAGAAAAACACGACTACCAGTTTCAAAAGGGACAGGTTGTACATGGCAAAGTGTTCCAACTTGACCATGATGGAGCCTATGTCGATATTGGTGGTAAGTCGTCAGCTTTTCTGCCGCGCGATGAGGCTTCTTTGAGAGCAGTTACCGATTTATCGGAAGTGCTGCCATTGCAAGAGGAAATGCAGTTTTTGATTATCCGAGATCAAGATGCAGAAGGTCAAGTCACCCTTTCTCGAAAGCAGTTGGAAATTCAGCACATCTGGGAAAGACTGGCGGAAATGCAGGAAAATGCTCAGACTGTGCAAGTTAGGGTTATGGGTGTGAATAAAGGTGGTGTCACCGTCGATATTCTCTCCTTGCGGGGATTTATTCCGCGATCGCACCTGGCAGAGCGTGATAATTTAGAAGCTCTCAAAGGTCAAAATCTGACTGTGGGCTTTTTGGAAATTAATAAAAACACCAACAAACTCATCCTTTCCCAGCGATTAGCAACTCGTTCTAGCAACTTCAGCTTATTAGAACTAGGTCAACTGGTGGAAGGTAAAGTTACTGGCATCAAACCTTTTGGTGTGTTTGTCGATTTAAATGGTATGGGGGCTTTGCTTCATATCAAGCAGGTAAGCCAAAAATTCATCGACTCATTAGAAAAGGTATTTAAAGTTGGTCAGCAAATTAAGGCTGTAATTATTGACTTGGATGAGGGTAAAGGGCGGGTTGCTCTTTCTACCAGAGTTTTGGAAAACTTCCCTGGCGAAGTGTTAGAGAATATGGATGAGGTGATGGCTTCGGCTGAGGCGCGGGCTAATAGAGCTAATAACAAAGCTGCTGAATAGTTTTGAAGTGAGCTGTTTGCACAAAGCGTTTAAATCCCGATGTGAAACAATTTTGAATTGTTAATACTCCCCCCTGCATCTACAAAGATATGGGGGGATTTTAAATTGGGAAAACTTTTAAACCAATTCGCAATTCGCAATTCGCAATTCGCAATTACGTTTTGTGACGGGGATTTAAACCCCCAAACTTTGTTAAATACTCTGCGATATATCCACGCTAACCCTAAAACGGCAGGAGTGCAGCAAGGATTTTTCTATGATTTCAGCAACTATGGCACTCATTCGCAATTCGCAATTCGCAATTAACTAGATAGGTTGCCGTTAATTTTATCTTTAATTTTTCGGGTAGAAGCGACTAGAATTTTACCAATTTCTTTAGTTTCTTGGAGAAGAGACTCAAATTTATTTTTTTCAACTAATTCCGACTCGATTAATATTTCTAACCAATATTCAGTTTCTCTTTCTTCCTTAAGTGCAATTTCCAATTTGTGAAGGAAATCTTTATTGGATTGAGCAGATTGAGCTTCTCTGACATTTGCACCAATGGAAGTACCACTACGTAGTAGTTGATTTGATAACGTTCGGCAAACTCCAGGCTTTTCATCTAAGAAACTACAAGCTTTAACTATCCTGATTGCCAAGGCTTTCGTTCTATCGCTAATAGAAATATTTTGATTCATACATTTGAGTCTGAATTAATAATACTTTTCACCAGACTTAAATGTTATTTATTTTACTCTAAACAAATTGCGAATTGCGAATTGCGAATTGCGAATTGCGAATTGCACCGTGCCAGGTATCGGATCTCAGAAATGTTGATTAACTCGTAGGAAATAACCTTATTACAAATATTTATAAAAGTCTGAAGTGCTTATATGTTACACTTCACAAGTCTCGACGCGAGAGAAGAGAAAATTCATCTACTAAAATAAAATTAAATCTAACTGGGAGGTGTCCATCTGGTGCTGAAGTGTTAAAAGCTACCTTTTCAATTCCTATCCACCTTCCTTTCACTTTCCATCCTACGCGATCGCAAAATTTTTCCCAGGCTTCTTCATAATATTCACCGTCAGCCTTCCCACCACATTCGAGATAAATTTTCTTCTGAACGCTAAAGCCAAAATGCCCATTGCTATATTTTACCCACAGTTGGTCAATGGTGCGTAAGTCTGTACAAGGAAAATTATTGATAGATTCGGTACTCAACCAGCCTTCTTTTTCCCTGTTAGATGCCTTGAGCATCACAGTGAAAGTTTCCTCATCTGCTTCTTTCCACTTGCCTGCTGCTAGCAAATCTCGCAATCGCGTGTAGTTTACTCCCTTCTCAGAACTGAGATTATCAACTTGAATTACTTGCTGTAGCTTTGGTTTTCGTCCAGTAATACCCCAAATTAAGTTCTCCATAGCCTCAGTATCTGTCCGAAAGTCAACCCACGTATTACCCCTAAGAAAAATTGGGAGTTTAGGCTGCTGTGGTGTATTCCCAAGCAAAACAGGAATCACGGGACATTTTCTTTCGACAAATTCGTTTAAAAAAGCTCTCATCTCTTGACTTTGCCAGGGGCCAAGTCCACTTCTACCTACAAAAACGGCTGCTGATTTAATATTTTCTATTTGTTCTTCTAATAAAACCTGCCATGCTAAACCAGGACGAAGTTCCCATTTATCTAGCCAAGGTTTAATTCCTTGTCTTGTTAATTCATGAGCAATTTCTATAACTTCAGGTTTGTCTTTGCTATTGTGGCAAAGGAAGACATCAAACTGGTCTTCGTCACTCATCTATAAGTCTCCTCACACCCACTTCTTTATATTGGCATTAATTGCCAATGCATTAGACTTACTGCTTTAAATTTTTGTTCAACGATTCCAACTTAGTATATATGACCTCTCTCCAAACCTCTCTCCTAAGAGGAGAGAGGCTTTGAGTTTTACTCCCCTTCCCTTGCAGGGAAGGGGTTGGGGGTTAGGTCTGTATTGAACTTAAATTACTAGTTAATGCATCGAAAAAATGGATCAAGTCGAATTTAATAAGCAAAATGGCATTTTACTTACTCAAAAGAAGCTTTGACTTTCTCAAAAGAAGCTTTGACTTTCTCAAACCCCAGTTTGCTTTCTCATTTTGGTGTTTTCCGCAAGCAAAATGAGCTT
>NZ_JAYGHD010000030.1:0-36574 GCF_034932245.1 Nostoc sp. UHCC 0251 | reverse complement strand
TTTTTAAACGTGGGTTCCCTACACCCTACCCCCTATCCCCTACACCCTCTGAATATTTGTGAGAGTTGCAATTGTTAGGGAAAATTCAACTGTACAACAGGGTAACAACCCTGAAAAATGTCAACTAGAATTAAAGTCTAAAGTTTGCTGCTTTATATAAAGCAGTTTAAAGAATCGGCAAAAAGCAGGCTACATAGCTTTGCAAAAGTTAAAAATAATGACGAAATAGTTATCGGGGATACATGGTATGAAGAACAGATTAACTTTTTATATGATTTTGTTACATGGTTTATTTTTAGGAGTAGCAACGGCTAGCGCCAAGTCACCGTCTGTTGACATTGATACAGAGTTGTCAGCCAACGGTAAAGCTGCGCGGGTTGTAGAAACCGTAGTAACAGCTAGAAGCAAAGAGAAATCCAATAGTCAGTTAAAGATAGAAACTTCTTCAACTAAAACCTCAGCATTATCGCTAAATAATATTAATATTTCTCAGAAGCAGAGGCTACCTTCAGGGCAAGTTTGGGTGGTTAATCAAAATAAACACGCACAGCCTAAACCGTTTATTTGGGTAGTGGAAGATCCTAAAAAAGCAGGACAACAACCATTTTTACAAGTTGCAAAACCCGCAGAAAAACCTAAGCCGAAAAAAACACCAACATCAACGGCAAAGGATGATTTAGAAGCGTTTGATGAAGTAATCAAAGACACCCAAAAGTCAGGAGGATTGTTCACTCTTTATCGTAATAAAGAAAAGAATAAAATTTATTTAGAAATTAAGCCAGAACAACTCAATAAGAATTACCTAGCTACAGCAACCCTGGAATCGGGCATTGGCGAACGAGGTATTTACAGCGGTATGCCTTTGCAAGATTTTTTGTTTTATTTCCAGCGAGTAGATGATAAAATAAACTTTGTCATCCGCAATGTTAATTTTCGCACTCGTGATGGAGATCCCCAGGCGCGATCGCTAGCCCGGTCTTTTAGTGATTCTGTTCTCTATAGCATTTCCCTTAAAAGCATTCATCCAGAACGCAAAACTCTTCTCATCGACTTAGGAGATTTGCTACTCACAGACTTAGGTGGATTATCTGCAAGTTTAGGAGTGCCAGCAACCACAGACCAATCTTATTTTGGTACTGCTAAAGCTTTTCCTCAAAACTTAGAAATTGAGTCAGTTTTAAATTTCTCTAGTAGCAGTGGTGGTGACAGTGAAGTGGCAAGCTTTGCGTCGCTAGCTGATAACCGTGGCTATACCCTGCGTGTCCACTATAGTCTCTCCCAACTACCCGATAAAAATTATCGCCCGCGCCTTGCTGACGAGCGCATCGGCTATTTCATCACCGCCTACCAAGATTTATCCAAAGACGATCGCGGCGATTCTTTTGTCCGTTACATCAATCGCTGGAATTTGGAAAAACAAGACCCGAAAGCAGCAATTTCTCCACCCAAAAAGCCGATTGTGTTCTGGATTGATAACGCTGTGCCTTTAGAGTACCGCGATGCCATCAAAGAAGGCGTCTTAATGTGGAACAAAGCTTTTCTCAAAGCTGGATTCAAGGATGCAATTGAAGCCCGTCAAATGCCAGATGACGCCACATGGGACCCAGCAGATATTCGTTACAACACGATTCGCTGGATCAACACAGTCGATGGTTATTTTGCAATGGGACCATCTCGCGTTAACCCATTGACTGGGGAAATTTTGGATGCAGATATTCTCGTAGATGCTAGCTTTGTGCGGGTACTCAAGAGCGAGTATCGCAAAATCGTCCAACCTAGCCAAACAGAAAATCGCACTACTCTATCAGCTTTGATGCAAAATCGTCTACTTTGCGCCAATGGTTTAGATGCAAAAAATAACGGTGTCCCCCAGCAGATGCCAAAGAAACAAGGGTTATTAAACCGTTTATCTAAAATGGCAAGCGAGTACGATTTATGCTACGGGATGGAAGCTGCTAATCAGTTTGCCGTTGGTTCACTGGCAATGTCATTGCTGCCAGAGACCATGGCCACTCCTGACCAGATGAAAGAATATATCCATCAATATTTACGTTTAATCATCGCTCACGAAGTTGGGCATACTCTTGGTTTGCGCCATAACTTCCGTGGTAGTACACTGCTATCACCACAGGAGATGAATAATACGGAAATTACCAAAACTAAAGGTCTGACAACTTCAGTTATGGATTATATTCCCCCAAATATTGCTCCTCAAGGTACAAAGCAGGGAGATTATTTTCCCACTATGGTGGGGCCTTATGATGAATGGGCGATAAAATATGGCTACATCCCAATTCAGACATCAACTCCCATAGCGGAAAAGCCAATTTTAGAGGAAATTGCCGGACAATCCTATAAGCCAGAGTTGAGTTATTCTACAGATGAAGATGTGTATGACCTTGACCCCACAGCCGATGCTTGGGATAACAGCGGCAATGTGCTGCTTTATTCACAGTGGCAATTAAATAATTCGCGGGTGATGTGGGAACGTCTTGATAAGCGTTTCCCAATGGCTGGTGATAGTTACAGCGATGTGAGCGAACGTTTTAGTACAGTATTGGGTAACTATTTTCAGCAAATATATTACACCACAAAATACATCGGGGGACAGTCTTTCTCTCGCATTCATCCCAGCGAGACACCTTCTGGAGTTAGCCAAAAGCGATTACCATTTGAACCGGTACCAGTTGAAGAACAACGGCAAGCTTTAGAAACGCTGCAAAAATATATATTTGCAGAAGATGCCCTGAGCTTTTCACCAGAATT
This sequence comes from Nostoc sp. UHCC 0251, assembly GCF_034932245.1. NCBI lineage: Bacteria > Bacillati > Cyanobacteriota > Cyanophyceae > Nostocales > Nostocaceae > Nostoc > Nostoc sp. UHCC 0251. The sequence goes on along the minus strand of NZ_JAYGHD010000030.1, from coordinate 33,808 downwards.
ACTGAATAAATTAGCACCTTCCCGTTGGCGACATTGGGGTAGTTCTCCGCAAGTTGGTCGTTTGGACTTTCCAATTCATGACTTGGTGCTGTTCATGCAAGGTTCTGTGTTGCGGGATTTACTCTCAGGCGATCGCCTCTCTCGCCTCAAGGATATTGAACTCAAAACTAAGCCAGAAAATGCACTGACTCTACCAGAATTATTTGACACCTTGCAATCAGGTATCTGGACAGAGGTAATCAAACCAAAAGGTCAACCAATGAAGATTGCTAGTTTGCGGCGAGGCTTGCAGCGGCAATACCTGGATATTTTGACTGGTATGGTGTTGCGAAAAGAATATGTTCCAGAAGATGCTCGTACTTTAGCTTGGTATAAACTCAAGCAACTGGATGAGAAACTCAAGGGGGTTAATTCTGAGGATGAATACACCAAAGCGCACATACTAGAAACACGCGATCGCATCGAGAAAGTGTTGAATGCGTCGTTGGAAGCGAATTAAAAAAGTTGTAGAGACGCGATTAATCGCGTCTCTTTGGCAAAAAATATATTTAGAATGCTCATACACGCTGAGAAAACAGTTTATGTCAGCTAGAGATAAATTTCACAATGTTGTGAAATCAGCATTACAAAAGGACGGGTGGCGAATTACTCATGACCCTTTGCTAATTCGTATAGAAAATATTACCGATATGTACATTGATTTGGGGGCAGAAAGAATTATTGCGGCAGAAAGAGAGGGACAAATAATTGCGGTTGAAGTTAAAAGTTTTATTGGCACTTCAACTATTTCTGAGTTTCATACTGCGGTAGGACAGTTTATTAATTATCGATACGCGTTAGAAGAAATAGGTTCTGAGCGAGTTTTGTATTTAGCAGTTCCTTTAAATACTTATAACGATTTTTTGAATAAACCATTTATTAAAACTATTATCCAGCGCAGTCAAATTAATCTGATAGTTTATGATGTGGAAACGGAGGAAATTATCCGATGGCAGATTTAAATAAATATCGAGAGTGTATTCGTCAATTACTTACTGAATATGCTCAACGTGCCTCGTCTAATAATGAAATTGAAGCTCAAACAATTTTTGACATAGAACAAGACCATTACCAATTGATATATATTGGCTGGCAAAATAGACGCAGGGTTTTTGGCCCTGTGATGCATTTTGATATCAAAAACGGCAAGATTTGGATTCAGTGGAATGGTACAGAAGAGGATGTAGGTGAACAATTGATGGCAATGGGAGTACCAAAACACGATATTGTCGTTGGATTTCACCCACCTTACATCCGGCAGTATACTGATTATGCTGTGGGCTAATGAGGCAGCAGGTGATCAAGTTACCTCCTGCTACCTCTGCATTATCCTAACTACTCAACGCCTTTAAGAACCGTTGTAAACTCTTAAATACACTGGGCTTTCTCGCAGGTGTCGCATCTGTTGTTGTTTGCGGTTGTCCTTTTAAAAGGATGAGATCCAACTCATCACCTGATGGTTTTGTGGGTAATTCGGCAATTCTTTGATATTCGCCCTCGGTTTCCAACCAAACTTCCCACTGTCCGGGATAGCAGCGATATAGGGCAGTTTCATCATCTACAGGACGGAGGTAATAGGCGGATTCAATGGTACTGATAAAGCGATCGCGGATTTTTCTAGCTGTATAACCAATGCCCACAGTTCCAGCATCTTCTAGGCGGGGATTTAACAAAACTAAAGGGCGATCGCCTATTTCTTGACATAGCTTTTCCAACTGCGGTACTTCTACAGAAGTAGGCGCGATGAATAAGAAAATTTCATCCTCTGGCTGAATTTTTGTCTGCAAAGAAGCCGCCCTTCCCGTACCAATATCCAAAATTTGAAATGGTGCATCAACCCAATCGCGGCGGGCTAAGGCCGCAGCACCAGCGTCAGCAAAGAAAATCTTCAAACGGGAACCATATTCTGTAAACAGTGGCAGAAATTGTTCCGCCACCGGCATAAACTTGAGTTCTGGGAACAGGAACTCAACTTGTATGCGAGTACAACCATCTGCAAGGGCAGCTTGGACGGCTACACGAGATTGGGCGATCGCATCTTCAAGACTATTTGGAAGTTCACTCATGGTTTATTATGTGGGTTTAGCATTACTCCCATTGTTTCAGTATTGGCTCTGATTTTCGTGAACACCAGCACAAAACCAATGGGCAAAGGTTGATATAGCAGTTCTGCTAAGGAATGTGACAATAGCGAAAGGCTCAACGTCGCTTTTCGTCAGACATCGCTTATACACAGCTACTCAGCCCAGTTTTCTAATAGAAGCGTAGGAATGCGGGAAAACTCTCGCACATTATTTGGTAACGAGGGTAACTCCTAAACTCAGCGCATGAGAAGCAATAAGCATATCCATTGCACCAATAATAAGTCCTCTACTTTCGAGATCGCTTCTGATGCTGCCGTAAATTGTTGCAGATGCTTGATTGAATTCGATAATTTCTAGAGGTAGGATACTTGTATCCTATTTTGGGATTATCCGAAAATAGGTTTATTGTGTTTAACATATACATAGTGCTAAAGCCAAGGCACAATGAAATTTATTCTCAGCCAGGACTATGAAATATTCCGTCGTTGTATGATTGCGGCTCGTAAGGAGGCAAAACTGACTCAAGATACGCTTGCTAAATCCTTGAAAAAGCCACAATCTTTCGTAGCTAAATATGAAACCGGTGAACGGCGGTTAGATGTAATTGAGTTTCTGTTAGTTACTCGCGTAATCGGCGTAGATCCTTGCGATATTCTCAAAAAAGTTGAACAAGCAATATCTGAAGCATCTTCTGAGGAGCAGTTATGAATACACAGGATGTAATCAGGCTTGCATCTCAATATTTAGATAATTTATCGGGTCATACTTTTGACGTTTTAGATATATCTAAGCCTGTAACTGTAGACGCAGCAGTAAACTTGGCTAAAGTTATCTCAAAGCTTTCACCCTTACTCGGAAATTTAATTGAATTTAACACAATTGAATTTTTGAATAAACAAAATGAATTTTTTGAATTTGGAAAGTGGCAGAGGCAAGATCCAGGCTTTCCAGATACTATTTTTGTGGGAATTCAACCAACACCAGGATTAGAAATTAAAGCATGGTTTCCATTAGCAACAGAAATAACAGCACGTTTTAAAGATAGTCAAAATCACTTTAAGTATGATCAAACCTATGTTGCTATGCTGGCATGGTTGCCTGAGAAAATTATCTATGGTAAGCCTCGTATTCTTGATGTATGCGTTGTATCTGGTTTGTCGGTAGCTTTAGCTAGAGATACTCATTATCATAATCCGCCAGATTATCTTGTTTTGGAGCCAGAAGATACAACTCAAAGAACAGCAAATTTACAGCAGACAAACACTAGCGGTTATAAATTTCAAGGTTCTGTTGAAAAGTTGTTAGAAGCTCAAAAGATAGTTGATTCATGGGGTGTTGAAGGAAAAATCTATAAACCAACTAGAGAATATCAGCACCTTCTGCGTGAACTACTTATCCGGTACAAATACAGACTGGACACTAACTTTGCAAAAATGGACAGAATCATGCATCCAGGTATTGAAAAATTTAAGCAACGTGTCTATAACATTGAAGTTTCTAGTATTACAGTTGGTCAATGGAATAGGCTGCTATCAAGCCGTCGAGTAGACAGCATCAAGAAATCTCTACAAGATTATCTAGAGATTAGAGAAAAGAGTATTGATGAACTTATTGATTAAATCTTTGCACTCCATAATAAAAATAATCTGGATCAATTTCGCAAGAGTAAGCTTTTCGCCTCAATTTCTGTGCTGCTAGAGATGCACTAAATAGTCCTCCAAAAGGTTCCCAGATAACATCGTTTTTATCACTTGATGCTTCAACAATAATGCTCATCAAATCGAGGGGCTTCTGATTAAGGTGTACTGCTTTTCCAGAAAGAGTCTTAACTCTCTCATCGCCCCGTAGAGCTTGGCGATCCCAAACATTTGTAAAACCATGAGGACATCTGAACTTGGAGCGCATCTTACTCCATTCTTGCCCTGTTAAAGATTGGTTTCCATTCAAAGCAAAATATGGTCTTCCTTCTGGATTACCATGCTCATTTGCATAGTTCACTAACCTCTCAAACATCTCTGGAGGAGGGAAATACCATAAGTGCCCTTGATCAAAATACTTCCTAGTTGCGGCATTAGCTACACCACAAGCATCGTTTGCGAGTCGTAGTCGTAATCCAGAACGTTTCCACTCTTTTAATAACCATTCTTTCAACGTAAGTTCGTTGGCTTTAACTTCTCTTACATATTGAACACACACTTCTGTAACTACAGGGAATCTACGAATTTTTTCTGTATTAACATTCCCTGCTATATGACCTTTTCCTTTGTTCCAAATATTACAATTAACATAACGCCAACCGTGCTTTTCTAAAACTGGATGCACAACAGCCCAGCCAATTTCTGAATTCCAAAACCAGAGTGTTGTGCATGGTATGGCTGCTTTTGACCATGCTTCAATATGAGGTTCATACCAATTAGGTAAATCAATATGACCTGAAGTGTCTCCTTCAAAACCAAGAACACCGTAAGCTCCATCTGAAACGATGACTGTAGGCTGTTCCCAATTGTTGTAATGTTCGAGACTATCACCCAGATATAGAGCAACGCTTTCATCATTCCACGCAGAAAAATTTAAGTTGGTGTTGAGGTTGACTACTTTTCCACGACCAACTGTACTGGTAGCCTTGCGTTTTAAAGTCTTGAGAGAACTCGGTTCTGGGTTAGATAGACTCATTTATTGGTTTATGTGGCTCTGAAACTTGAGTACCTCTAATTTTATCCTATCTTGGGATATTTACTTGGTGATAGATACTAGAATTAACCACAAACACGCTCAACATGTAATATTTCCTATTTCGCAGGTACGTAATTTATGATGTTTAATTCAACGCTTAACTAAAGATAAATCCGGTGTCAGCCTTTGCAAAACCTGCTTCAACACCATTACCGTCCAATCTATATCAGCTTCCGTCGTATCACGCCCCAATGTGATGCGAATGCCACCCAAGGCGGCTTTTTCGGAATAACCCATCGCTAACAATATCGGACTAGGGCTAAGTTTACCACTGTGACAGGCAGCACCAGCACTGATGCCGATGCCAGCAAGGTTTAGCTGTCGTACCAAGGTTTTACCACTGAGTTTTTCGCCATCGGCGTTTTCTAAGCACATACTTACATGGTGAGGTAAACGATCGCAGCTATCCCCTGTTGCAATTAAACCAGGAATCTCAGCTAATTGGGCAAAGGCGCGATCGCGTAACTCAATTAACCGTGGTGTTTCTGTAGCCAATTCTTGCGCTGCTAATTCTGCTGCTACACCAAAACCGGCAATTATCGGTACTGCTTGCGTACCAGAACGCAGTCCCATTTCTTGTCCACCACCACCCAGTAAGGGCATCAATTGTACACCAGGACGCACATACAACGCCCCTACACCTTGCGGCCCATATAGTTTATGACTAGAGAGGCTAAGTAAGTCTACTGGGAGTTGTTGCACATTTATAGGTAAGCGTCCCGCAGCTTGTACCGCATCTGTATGGAACAAAGCACCATGCGATCGCACAATCTTACCCAATTCTGCGATCGGTTGCACAGTTCCAACTTCACTTTGTCCGTAAATTATGGAAACTAAGACTGTGTTATGTCGCAATGCTGCCTTTAAATCTAAGGGGTTAACTCTGCCTTTAATATCTACACATAGGCGCGTAACTTCCCAACCCCACATTTCTAGCAACTTTACTGTCTCAGAAATTGCGGAATGCTCGATGCTAGAGATAATTATATGTTGAGGTACGGTATACAACCGAGCCACACCCATAATTGCGAGATTATTTGCCTCAGTACCACCAGATGTAAAGATTATTGATGTTGGATCAGCAGCATTAATTAATCCAGCAACTTGGACTCTGGCTTCTTCTACAACCGTTGCAGCGCGTTGTCCCCACTCATGTAAGCTGGAAGGATTGCCCCACTGTTGAGTGAGGACTGTTTGCATAACTGCGATCGCTTCTTTTCGAGTAGGAGTAGTGGCGCTGTAATCTAAATAAATTTGCATATAACCGATAATGGTGAGAACACACGTTGGTAGTAGGCTGCTGATCTTGCCAGCATATACGGATTAAGTGGATAAATCCGGAAAAAATTTCTGTAATGCTTTTTGCAGTGGATTTTTCCCTTTACTTGGAAAGCTATTTCTCTACTTAATTCAGAAGACAAAATTTTGGGAATGATAAATATGTCCACTCCCAATCCACTTTTAACAGATTACAGTGCAATTTATCTCTAGACAAAGATTTTTTTCATATATCTTTTTACTGATATTTCCCCTTGCTGCTTGTCAACGAGTCCAGTCTTTCAATCATCGTCCAGCACCTTTACCACAAGACCCCTTAGTTCAAGTTTACTTTAACCATTCTGAGTCTTCAGAATACAAAGAATCTTACCGTCAGCAAACTCGCCTTGGGGATGATTTAGAAAAACAGATTATCGATGCTATTGTGCAAGCTAAATCTACAGTAGATGTGGCGGTGCAAGAATTACGTTTACCTAAAGTTGCTCAAGCACTGGTTGATAGACAAAAAGCTGGAGTAAAAGTCAGGCTAATTTTAGAAAATACCTATAGCCGACCTTGGAGTAGCTTAACATCTGCTGAAGTAGGTAAGTTAGAGAAAAGGGAGCAGGAACGCTACAATGAATTTCGCAAATTTATTGATATTAACCAAGATAATCAACTTAGTCCAGGGGAAATAAATCAAAGAGATGCTTTGATAATTTTGGAAAATTCCAAAATTCCCTGGATAGACGATCGAGCAGATGGTTCGGCGGGTAGCAGTTTGATGCACCACAAATTTGTGGTTGTGGATAATCGCATCGTAATTACAACTTCAGCCAATTTTACTTTAAGTGATACCTCTGGTGATTTTACAAATTCTAGCAGTTTAGGCAATGCCAATAACTTCTTGCAGATTGACAGTCCAGAATTAGCATCTTTATTTACAGAAGAATTTAACATCATGTGGGGAGATGGCCCAGGAGGTAAGCTAGATAGCCGATTTGGTTTGCAAAAGCCGATGCGTTTACCTAAACAAATAACTTTAGGTAACACCCAAATTACTGTGCAATTTTCGCCTACTTCTCCAACTCAGCCTTGGGGTAACAGCAGTAATGGTTTAATTGGCAAAACTTTAGAAACAGCCTCTAAATCTACCGATTTGGCGTTATTTGTGTTTTCCGATCAGCAGATTGCGAATATTTTAGAAAAACGCCATCAACAAAGTGTGCAGATTCGCGCTTTAATTGAACCACAATTTGCCTATCGTCCCTATAGTGAAGCATTGGATATGATGGGGGTCGCTCTCAGTAATAAATGCAAATATGAAGTTGATAATCTTCCCTGGTCAAATCCAATTACTACTGTAGGCGTACCTGTATTAGCCAAAGGCGATCTATTGCATCATAAATTTGGTGTTATTGATAGTCAAACAGTAATTACAGGTTCTCATAATTGGTCAGATGCTGCTAATCATGGTAACGATGAGACGCTTTTAGTAATTAAAAGTCCCATAGTTGCTGCCCATTATGTGCGAGAATTTGCTCGGCTTTACGCTAAAGTTAAACCCGGCTTACCACCAGCAATTCAAGAAAAAATTAAATTAGAACAAACACAGTGTCCCCAAATAAAAACTTCTTCATCAAGTGAACTACAAGCAATTAAAAAAATAAATATCAACACTGCAAGTCTGGAAGAATTAGAAACTCTTCCCGGCGTAGGTAAGAAGTTAGCACAACGGATAATTATTAGCCGTCAACAGCAGAAATTTACATCTTTACAAGACTTAGAAAGAGTTCCCGGAGTTAAAGCGAAGACATTGGAAAAATGGGCTGACCGCCTGATTTGGTAAGGGCGCATATCTACAAATATGCGCCCTTAATATGGTTTATATTCTATTTAGTTAAAAAAATGTAAGTTTACACAAATGCGATATTTAAATGCGATCGCTAGCTAAACCAACCAAACTGCGGGAACGTCCATTCTGAGAAAATCGCTTTGCTAGAATTTGTTGATAAACCCCCTCATAGCCATCAGTCATATGTTTAACGCTGAAAAGGTCTTCAACATACTGACGACAAGTATAGCGGTCTAACTCTATCACCCGATCAATCGCACTGATGCATTCTTGAGTATTATTGCAGAGGAAACCCGTCTTACCGTGAGAAATTACCTCCTCAGCAGATCCCAAGTTTATCGCAATCACTGGCGTACCAGAAGCCATTGACTCCACCATCACTAATCCAAAGGGTTCCCGCCAAGTTATGGGGAACAAAGTTGCAACTGCGCCTCCCATAAGGGCATTTTTTTGAGTATGGTTAGCTTCACCCAGATACTCAATTTGCTTACCAATATGCGGTTTGATTTCTTTCTCAAAGTATTCCACATCAACGACATCCACCTTACCTGCCATCTTCAAATGCCAACCAGCTTGTTTTGCAATTTCTATTGCTAAATGCGCTCCCTTCTCAGGAGACATGCGGCCCAAAAACGCTAGGTAGGGCGGATCTTCTGGTTGGGCATGAAAATTATAACTGCTGACATCAATTCCGTTGTAGACCGTTGCTATACAGTTCAACCCTAACCTTGGTTCTCGTTGTGAATCGGAAATACTAACGTAGGGTTGTTTTTTACCAAAACTAAACATCTTTTCGTTATCAGGAGTAAAAATCCCGTGCAACGTATGAACCGTAGGGGTTGTGACAAGATTAGCGTAGGACAATGCCCCACACCCTATATGGGAGTGAATAATGTCAAACTCTTCTGCGCGTTCATAAACCGAAGCTAGATTCAGCATTTCGTAAACGCTGTAATCTTTAATAGTGCTATCAAGTCTAAGGGCACGGGGATGAACTGACACTAATTTTGCCAGACTGATAGAATCTCCCGATGCAAATAAAGTTACTTCGTGTCCGCGCCGAACTAATTCATCGGTCAGTAACCCCACTACTAGTTCTATGCCACCATAAGCTGGAGGCGGAACTCTTTCCCATAATGGAGCTACTTGAGCTATTCGCATCACAAACCTCCTAACAAATAAAACTTGAATTAAAAGTTTTTACTTTCTGCTGTTGTAGTGCTTGTAATTGAATCACTGGCATCAGAAAGTAACTTCAGATACTAAACGTCTTAAACAATGTTCTCCAAATCTTATGCTCTTTCTTTTATATTTTTCGTCTATCTTAGTACGGAAATTACCCACTCCTAAAGAGGTAAACAGATTATAAATTATAAATTATTGATGATTTATTGTAATTTTAAATAGAGATTATTTTATAACTAATAAGTTTTTAAAACCGTTAAAATATCGACTAAATGATGATATTGAGGGATAAATGTCTCCTATTGGCTGAAAAATATCCGATTTACAAATGTTATTTAAATGAAAAAACGTATAGTTACTTTTTGGGCGGCTTTCCGTACTCTAAAGGATAACCTGTAGTCATCCAAAAGACAGATGTTGCTAAAGTTAAGTAGTTTCAAATCAGAAGTAGCAATTTTTATTAGAAGTCCTATCCAAGTTTTTAAAGGTAACAATCTATAGAAATCCGCAAAAATTGAGAAAAATTCCTAAATTTTTAATTTTTAATTCTTCATTTTTAATTCCCAGAAGGAGTTGAATTTCGCCTTGCGGTACTAGGACTTAATTTTTTCTACCCCCATAAGTTGGGTTCCTAGTAAGCAAAAGGCAGAAAAGAGAGTTATATCATTGACTTATTACATTAAATATGATATTTTGTGTTGCTATCAATTAAAAATCAAATATAAACGTGAACATCTCTCCATCTCTCAAAAAACCGCGTGTCTCATGGCAGGCGGTTTTCTCGCTGATTATGTTTGTGTTCATGTACCTGCCCATACTGGTACTTGGCTTTTATAGCTTTAATCAGTCGCCCTACAGTGCTACTTGGCAAGGATTCACTCTCGATTGGTATGGCAAGTTGTTCAGTGACGATCGCATCTTATCAGCTTTGCAAAACAGTATGATAGTTGCTGGTTGTGCTGTCGGTATTTCAGCAGTGCTGGGAACCTTAATGGCGGTAGGGTTGGCGCGTTACCAATTTCCTGGGAAGAAATTGTATCGGGGTGTTGCTTACCTACCATTGATTATTCCCGATATTGCGATCGCAGTGGCTACCCTAGTATCGCTAGCGGCCTTTGCCATCCCTTTGAGTTTGTGGACGATAGTTGCAGCCCATATTGTGTTTTGTCTGGCATACGTCGGACTTGTGGTTTCTTCACGACTGACCAATTTAGATCCTCACTTAGAAGAAGCAGCACTAGATTTAGGCGCTACACCAACGCAAGCTTTCATTAAAGTATTGCTACCTCAATTAATGCCTGGGATTGTAGCTGGTTGTCTCTTAGCTTTTGTTCTCAGCCTAGATGACTTTCTCATTGCCAGTTTTACTGCTGGTAGCGGTTATAACACCCTGCCAATGGAGATTTTTAGCCGGATTAGAACAGGGGTCAAGCCTGATATTAACGCTTTAAGTGTGATGTTGATTTCAGTATCTGCGATCGCGGCTCTTGTAGCTGAATTAATTCGCATTTCTGGAGAGAATAAAAGCTCATAAGTAAGTTGGCGTAAATAATTGTCGTTGGGATAAGGCAATAGGCAATAAATTATGGATGAGTTGGTTCTCCGTGAACTTTTTCGATTAGCAAACAAAAGCTATATTAAAAGAGCCGTTGCAATGTAACATTTCTACATCCGTTGTCCTCATGTATTTATATTTACTAATATTTATAAATGTTCCCAGATAAACAAATATATAATCTTCATTCGTAAGGAAGTTTAAGCACATATAAAAAATTCCGTGTTCGCTTCTCTACATAACTGTTTTCAATTAGATAATATTGGGGCTAACTTTGGAGAAGATGCTATTTCCCCCTCATTATGCAAATCTGCCAAAATCCCAATTGCTCAAATCCATTCAACTCTGATAGCAATAGATTTTGCGTGAGTTGCGGACAAAGCAACTTTGGCAAACTTCTAAGAAACCGTTACCGCGTATTGAGACTTTTAGGTGAAGGTGGATTTAGTAGAACCTATGCTACAGAAGATGTAGACAGACTAAACGCGCCTTGCGTCATCAAGCAATTTTTCCCACAGTTTCAAGGAACAGGACAACGTACTAAAGCAGCAGAATTTTTCAAAGAAGAAGCTTTTCGGTTGTATGAACTGGGAGAAAATCATACCCAAATTCCCAGATTACTAGCTTACTTTGAACAAGGTGCTAGTTTATATCTCGTACAAGAATTTATTCAAGGAAAAACCCTCTTACAGGAAGTTCAGCAACAAAACTATAGTGAATCACAAATTTGGAAACTTTTAACTGACTTATTGCCAGTACTGCAATTCATTCATACTCATAATGTCATTCATCGGGATATCAAACCAGAAAATATTATTCGCCGTGCAAGTGATGGAAAACCCGTATTAATTGACTTTGGCGGTGCTAAACAGGTAACACAAACCAGTATAGGAAGACAAGCTACAGTAATTTATACCCTTGGTTATGCCCCAACCGAACAAATGGCTGGATTTGCTTGTCACGGCAGTGATTTGTATGCTTTAGGTGTAACTTGCGTGCGTCTTTTAACTCGATGTTTGCCGTTGCAGGATGCTTCTGGACAGGTTAATGATCCTATTTATGATGCCATGAATGCTAAGTGGTTTTGGCGTGAGCGTCTACAAGAAAAAGGTATTAATATAAGCGACGACTTAGGGAAAATTTTAGATAAATTATTAAAACATCTACCAAGTGAAAGGTATCAAACAGCAGTAGAAGTTCTCAACGATTTGAAATTTGCAACATTGAACATTGAACCTGTTGCCCTTAAAATTGTTTCGATGTCTCAACCCATATTACCGCCGCTACCAGAAAAAGTAATAGTACCATTACCCCCCTTAGAAACCTTTGAATTTGACGTAGTAACAGTAGACACAGGTGGTAGAGAAGTAAACCGCATGACTAGTAATGCAAACTTCTTTGCCGAAGAATTAGGTAAGTCTGTCACATTAGAAATGGTATCGATTCCTGGCGGTACTTACATGATGGGTTCACCAGAGTTTGAAGGAGACGCTGACGAACGTCCTCGGCACAAAGTTACCGTCGAACCATTTTTTATGGGGAAATTTCCGGTAACTCAAGCACAGTGGAGAGTAGTAGCAGCTTTACCTAAAGTCAAACAAGCTTTAAATCCCCATCCATCAAAATTCAAAGGTTTAGATAGACCAGTAGAAAATGTATCTTGGTATGAGGCTGTAGAATTCTGTCTCAGACTATCAGAAAAAACTGGACGTGACTATCGTTTACCGAGTGAAGCTGAATGGGAATATGCTTGTCGGGCTGGAACTACAACATCCTTCCACTTTGGCGAAACCATTACCTCTGAGTTAGTCAGTTGCACTATCGAACCAAAAAGCAAATTCCGTAAAGAGACAACTAACGTCGGCAGTTTTGAAGTTGCCAACGCCTTTGGATTGTACGATATGCACGGGTTAGTTTGGGAATGGTGCGCTGATTCGTGGCACAACAATTACAGCAATGCACCCTCAGATGGAACAGCTTGGGAAGTTGGCGGTGATGTTAATCGCCGAGTGCTACGCGGCGGTTCTTGGAGTTTCAACGCCGAACTGTGTCGCAGCGCTAGCCGTAGCTGGAATGAGTCAGACGGTGGGCTGAGGGTTTGTGGCTTTAGAGTAGTATTTTCCGTAGAGGAGATTATTTAGCAATCTAATTCCAAGGCTGGAGAAATCATGAAGGACAGAATTGAGAAAGGTGACAGAGTACTTATAAATAAGAGTGGAAAATATCATCATCAAGTGGGTGAAGTCAGCGAGGTTGATTACAATATTTTCTTCGTCAAAATAGTAATGGTAAAGTTAGGTAATCAAGAAGAAACCTTTGAAGAGAAAGATTTACAATTAGAAACTAAAAAGCCGAGTATTGAAGAAACCATTGTAGCCATAGACAAAATTATAGGACAAGTTTATCAGCTTCCTAACTTGCCGCCAAAAGAGAAAGTAGAGTTACCCAACCGTCTGAAATATCTGAAATTAGACATTCCTAAACTTGATAAACAGGTTATTCAAAACAACTTTTACAGCATAGATAAAATACTCGCAGCAGCTAGAGAAGCAGACTCATCAGCCAGCTTTTGGCAAGAAATAAATTCTAATTTAGAGAAAGTAAGCTGGTGGATTAGAACAAGTCTGTGAAACAAGAAGTAATATAGCGGTTCTCAATTGCATAGAATTTTGTAGGGGCACAGCAATGCTCATTGGTGTCAACTTAAGCTAAAAGTAGCTTAACTGAAAGCTTCCTCACCCGCCTAGAACTAAAGTTCTAGGCTAATAGCTAAAGTCTACTGAAGTAGACTAAAGATTTTTCGGATTATTTAGTCATCAAAAGATGACTTGAGCTATTAGCAAGGAACTTCAGTTCCTTGTGGGACATGGTTTTTACATTAAGTTGACACCAATGGGCACTGCCATGCCTCTACCAGGGCAAACGCATCTAAAGTACAAAAATCCTTTAATAGCAAGGGTTTTGGCGTTTTTAAATTTAGCCTATTTTTTCGTCAAAATCCTTATACAGCAGGGGTTTTAGAAATACTGTGCGTTCGCCCTGCATGCCTCTACCAGCGTTGTTGTATCATTATTATGATATAGAACTCATGCTTAGAGACCATTTATAAAGTAAATCTTTAGACGGCTAGACGACGTAACATATGTGGAAAGCTTTGCAACCATGTGAGTACGAGATGAAACCTCAAGCTTCCGAAACATCCTTTTTAAGGCTTGCTTGACAGAGTTTTCAGTAATCCAAAGTTCAGCACTAATTTCTGCATTGGTTTGTCCTTGAGCCACTAAGGAAGCAATTTGCAATTCACGAGGCGTTAAACGCTCTGTCTGTAATAGTAGTGGTTGTTGCAGTCGCGCCATTGCCACCCAAGTAGAAATGTGCAGACAAAGGGCACTCAAATCTGTGAGATTTTGTGAGTCGAATGCAGGCATTCCTTGCTTACGGGTCTGGCATTGATGATACACAGATATCCGGGCGCTGGATTCAAATCAGCTTTTTTATTGCAGTAGTGTTTTTCAATCTCTGTTTAGCAATCCAAGTATTCAGTGTTGGAATGGCTTACTTTTATAACTCTGATTGGTGGAACCTACATATTTGGCTGGTGCGAGGATATAGCGGACTCTCACTAATTTTGTTGATTTGGGTGTTTTTGATGCCATTTCCCCCAAGAGTCCAGAGCCTGACAGCAGGTATTCCAGTACTGCTGGGGCTGCAATTTCTCACAATTCACTTGAAGACTTCTTTTCCTTTAGCGGTTTTCCACCCACTCATCGGCTTTTCCTTATTTTCTATTTCTACAACCCTAGTTCATCGGACATCACACATCGTATTTCCCAACCACAACCAAGATTAAAACTGTAACTTTCAATTCTTTTAGCGCTATTACAGGAGAAATATAAATGTCTCAATACGCTGATCCATCCGTTCTCGTTGATACTCAATGGCTAGCAAGTCATCTCAACGATCCAAACATCCACATTATTGAAGTGGATATCAGTCCAGAACCGTACAAAAATGCTCACATACCTGGTGCTATCTTCTGGAACTTCTTTAGAGATTTACTATTGCCCGATTTTAAAATGAATTGGGATACGGGAGCTTTTGAGAAGCTGATGGCACGTTCAGGCATCACCAATGACACGACATTGATTCCCTATGGCAGTTATCCTGGAACCGGAGCCTGGATTTTCTGGTTATTGCAAGTTTTTGGGCATAAAAATGTAAAAGTTCTCAATGGCGGCTATCAAAAATGGAAGTCAGAAAGTCGTCGGCTAGCAACTGAGTTATCCACGTTTTCTGCTACTGATTACCGTGCCAAAGCTACTGATGCGGGTCTTAGAGTATTACATGATGAAGTTAAAGCATCAATTGGTCGAAGCAATTGCGTGTTGTTAGATGTCCGAACACTTCAAGAATACAGTGGCGAGTGGTTTTTCGATCAGCCACCAAAAGCAGATCAACTTACTGGACATATTCCAGGTGCAGTCCATCTTGATCATATCTTGACTCTCAATGAGGATGGCACTTTTAAATCATTCGACGAATTGAAAAATCTTTATACCAGTAAGGGCATTACGGCTGATAAGGAAGTGTTTCCCTACTGTGCCATAGGTGGGCGTTCTGGATATACCTGGTTTGTCTTGAAGTATTTATTAGATTATCCGAATGTTCGGAATTATGATGGCTCTTGGAATGAGTGGAGCCGCCTGCCTGATGTAGCTATCGAGAGCTAGTGAGAGATAATTGGGATAATCCCAAATATTACCAATAACCGCACCTTTACAGACGGACACCACTACCGTTAGAAAGATTAAAACCTCTTAACCTTTCGTTACACTAAAGACATCGAGAAGGACGAAAACAAACCTCTCGAAGCTGAAATCAAAGGTGAACGACATGAATGGCACAATTCGCGTTGGTAATCTCTTCGGAATTCCCTTCTATATCCATCCGTCATGGTTTTTAGTTCTGGGTTTGGTCACTTGGAGCTATAGCAGTGGATTGGGGGCGCAATTTCCCCAATTATCTGCGGGATTAGCTTTGCTACTAGGACTGATGACAGCGCTGATGTTATTTGCCTCTGTCGTCGCCCATGAATTAGGCCACAGTTTCGTTGCGATTCGTCAGGGGATTGATGTCAAATCTATTACTCTATTTATATTTGGCGGTTTAGCCAGCTTAGAAAAAGAGTCAAAAACCCCAGGTGAAGCTTTCTGGGTAGCGATCGCAGGCCCTTTAGTAAGTTTACTCCTATGCGGTATCGTTACAGCTATTGGTGTTACTACTACTGCATCAGGCCCGTTAGCGGCGATTCTTGGTGTTCTAGCTTCTGTTAACTTGGCATTAGCCCTGTTTAACCTGATTCCTGGCTTGCCCTTAGATGGCGGAAATATACTGAAAGCTATAGTTTGGAAAATTACAGGCAATCCTTACAAAGGTGTGACCTTTGCTAGTCGAGTTGGGCAAATCTTTGGTTGGGTAGCAATTCTTTCAGGTTTAGTTCCCCTAGTATTATTTGGCAACGCTGGTAACTTCTGGAACTTATTAATTGGCTTCTTCTTGTTGCAAAATGCTGGTAATGCGGCTCAATTTGCCAGAGTGCAAGAAAAACTCACAGGTTTGACAGCCGAAGATGCTGTAACTCATGATAGCCCGATTGTATCTGCTAATCTGACCCTAAGAGAGTTTGCCGATGAGCGAGTTATAAGTGGGCAAAACTGGCATCGGTTCTTAGTGACTGATGATGATGGACAATTAGTAGGTGCGATCGCTGTTGATAATTTACGAACCATCCCAACAGCACTGTGGTCAGAAACTCAAGTAAAAGAAGTCATGCGACCAATTGCCGAATCCACCACAGTCCAATCAGATCAACCTCTGCTGGAAGTCATGCAGTTACTCGAACAACAAAAGGTATCTGTGCTTCCTGTGATTCGTGAAAATGGCGTTCTAGTTGGAATCTTAGAAAAAGCTGCTATTATCCAGCTACTTCAAAGCCGAACCCAACCTAACCCTGCATAGTTCAATTAGGAGAATCAACTGCCATTGAGGTTGTTGCGGGGCAAAATATTACTAACACCAAGCACGTCACCCATAAGGGTGACGTGCTTGGTATTAAATGAGGTTGAGAGCAAAAGCAACAGATAAATTCTCAACCCCCTGCTACTACCTACTGCCCCTTGCCCCCTGCCTCCTGCCTCCTGCCCCCTGCCTCCTTCACCATCTCTGCGGTAAGAACACGTTGCCAAGTTAATTCTTTTTTAGTCTCATCCCAATGCCAGCGTAATAAATTAGCGGGTTGATTCTTGGCAATTCCTGGTAAACCAATCGCTTTTCTAGGTGCATTAGTCGCTAGTAAAATTGCACTTTCTACATCACAAATTCCCCACTTCACCAAATTCTGCACTCCCACCAATAAGGGTAAAGTTGTCCCCGACAAAGTGCCATCGGCAAGTCGTGCCGTACCGTTCTTAACTTCAATTTGTCGGCTGTCCCAAGGATACACCCCATCGGGTAGCCCCAGAGGTGAAAGGGCATCGCTGACAAGAAACAGCCCTTTTTCGTAATTGCTAGCGCGAAGTAAAATTTGCAGCATCATGGGCGAAACGTGTTCACCATCAGCAATAAAACCACACATTACATTAGGATGGGTAATTGCTGCCCCTAATAATCCTGGTTCGCGGTGATGTAATGCTGGCATGGCGTTGAAAGCATGAGTTACCATCGTTGCGCCCTCATCAAAGGCACGTTGCCCTTGGGCAGATGTTGCCTGAGAATGCCCTAAACTGACAATAATTCCCAGAGAACGCAAATATGGAATTACTTCGCCAGTGAAATCTAACTCCGGTGCTAAGGTGATGACTTTCACAACATGGGCATAATTACCCAAAACCCGCTTTACCTCGTCAATTGTTAGAGGTAACAAATACTCTGCTGGGTGAGCGCCGCGCTTTTGGTAATTTAAAAATGGACCTTCTAAATGTACTCCAAGAATCTTGGCTCCAGCTTGTTGACTGGGCAGAACCTCAGCGATAATAGCAAGCGATCGCTGAATATTTTCTACTGAAGTTGTCACAAGTGTAGGTAAAAACCCATCTACCCCGACATTCCACAAAAATCGTGAGATTTTCCTTAATAAGTGAGCATTTTCAGCCGATAATTCAGGAAATGCCAATCCCAAAGCACCGTTAATTTGCAAATCAACGCCGCCTAGAGAAATCCAGTCACCGGCTACATCTAGTAAGGACACACATCTGTCCATCCCTACCGTACCCATTGGCAAGATTTCCTCAATTATGCCTTCTTGGTTAACCAAGAGCATTTGCAAATCTTTGTAACCAGGCACTCTAGCATTGATAATATCTACAGGATTTTGTGTTGCTTGGGTCATCACACTGACGAGAAGATAGCTAAATCTGATTTTAAATGCAACCAATCTCAATAAATCAATTCAAATAACACCAATAGATGAGATGATTATCGGCATTACCTAGCTTCCATAAGCTAGCTCAAATAATTTTGAATTTTGAATTTTAAATTTTGAATTATTATGACTCCCTTAGTTGGTATTATCATGGGCAGCGATTCCGATTTGCCCACCATGAAAGACGCGATCGCAGTTTGTGAAGAATTTGGCGTAGAGAGTGAAGTGGCGATCGTTTCTGCTCACCGTACTCCAGAACGCATGGTGCAATATGCTCAACTTGCACACCAACGCGGTATTAAAGTGATTATTGCTGGTGCAGGTGGTGCTGCCCATCTGCCTGGAATGGTAGCGTCTTTAACTCCACTTCCTGTCATTGGTGTTCCTGTGCCCACCCGTAACTTACAAGGTGTAGATTCTTTGTATTCTATTTTACAAATGCCTGGGGGGATTCCTGTGGCAACAGTGGCGATCGGTAATGCCAAAAATGCCGGACTTTTAGCAGTACAAATCCTCGCAACTGGGCAACCAGAATTGCTAGAAAAAGTGCAGCAATATCGTCAAACCTTATGTGAATCAGTAATTGCAAAGCAACAAAAGCTAGAACAACTTGGCTATGAGCAATATTTAAAGCAAATGCTTTAAGATAATTCGTAATTTGGTAAGAAATCTTAACAGCAGAGCAGGGGAGATGAGGGGGATGAGTGAGCAGGAGGAGCAGGGGAAGAAGAACTATTGATTGATCTTGAGCCATGTCCAATGCCCCATGCCCAATGCCCAATTAAATTCCAAGATTGAAGCGATCGCTCCAGAATCAATGCAGCATTCTGAAGTATCTTGATGCTGAGGCCTTAGTCAAAAATTTAGAGTTGCAATATCCATGTGCCAACTGCTCGGAATGAATTGCAATGTTCCAACGGATATTTGCTTTTCTTTTGAAGGGTTTTCTGCACGGGGAGGAAAAACGGATGATCATAGCGATGGTTGGGGCATTGCTTTCTTTGAAGGAAAGGGATGTCGAATGTTTTTAGATGCCCAACCTTCTGTTGCTTCTCCGGTAGCGGAGTTTGTTCGGAGTTATCCCATCCACTCAACCCATGTCATAGCCCATATCCGTAAAGCTACTCAGGGTGAAGTTGCCCTACACAACTGCCATCCTTTCCGCAGAGAATTGTGGGGTCAATATTGGGTGTTTGCCCACAATGGTAATTTGCCAGATTTTGAACCGGAAAATTTGGGCTTTTATCAAGCCGTAGGTGATACCGATAGTGAAAAGGCATTCTGTATGATGCTAGAAACACTGCGATCGCGTTTTCCCCAGGGTAAGCCTGACATCAAGGAACTGTACCTAGTGCTGCAAGAAATTACTGCTGTAATTGCGAAGCTGGGTATATTTAATTACTTATTATCAGATGGAGTCCACTTTTTTGCTTATTGCTCAACTAAGCTCAGTTACATTGTCCGCCAAGCACCCTTTGCAGCTGCCCATTTAATTGATCAAGACATGACAGTAGATTTTCGGGAGGTGACTACTGAACGCGATCGCGTCGCTGTCATTGCCACCACACCCCTCACTGACAACGAAATCTGGACAAAAATTCAACCGGGAGAATTACTAGTTTTTCAGGATGGGCTGCCCCTGAAATATACATTCAGTTAAAAATAAGTAGTTGCTAATTTTTCCCATTTAGATAATTTCTAGATGGGTTTTGTTTTTTGAGAAAAGGCGATCGCTAATTAGCCATTCCCTAGCAATTTGCTTGATCCATTAGGTAGCGAATTATGATGACAATTTGAGAGTTGAAAATAAAACAATTGTAATTTTTCACAGAACTGGTAGAATCACCATATTCTCGATAAAGAATGTGAGGTTTTTTGGTGTTTGCAACTACATATATGGAATCATCCAGTATTATAAACACTATATAACTGTATTCCCATCAATTATTTGTAGATTTAGTGGAGGAAATGGAATGAGTTTGTGGCAACGCCTATTGAAAACATTAGAAGCGCTCGCTGAACATAGAACCAATCGGTTCAGGCTGAATTCGCTCAAAGGCTTTGTATCACTCTTTTTGGTAGGGACTGTTTTGAGTGTGGCGCTTGCCGCCTGCTCTGGTGGAACTGGGAGTAACTCTTCCACGGAAGCCCCTACTGCGAGTCCTGTGGCTGCAACTAAGGATAATGTTGAACTAACCCTGGTTTCTTTTGCAGTTACCAAAGCAGCTCACGAAGCCATCATTCCTAAGTTTGTAGAACAGTGGAAAAAAGACCATAACCAAACTGTTGTCTTCAGGCAAAGCTATGGTGGCTCTGGCTCCCAAACTCGTGCGGTTATCGATGGTTTGGAAGCAGATATTGTCCACCTGGCACTAGCTGGAGACACCCAAAAGATTGAGAAGGCTGGATTGATTCAACCAGGATGGGAGAAAGAAGTTCCCAACAATGCGATCGTCTCCAAATCTGTAGCGGCGCTAATAACTCGCTCAGGTAATCCTAAAGGCATTAAGACCTGGGAAGATTTGGCTACAGGCGATGTAAAAATAATTACTGCTGATCCGAAAACGTCAGGCATTGCTCGCTGGAATTTCTTAGCACTTTGGAACTCTGTAATTAAAACCGGTGGTGATGAAGCTAAAGCTACAGAGTTTGTCACCAAGGTTTACAATAATGTGCCAATCTTGACCAAAGATGCGCGGGAAGCCATTGATGCATTTGCCAAGCAGGGCCAAGGGGATGTCTTGATTAACTACGAAAACGAAGTTATTCTGGCACAACAAAAAGGCGAAAAAGTTGATTATATCGTTCCCGATGTGAATATATCTATCGACAACCCGATCGCAGTGGTAGATAAAAATGTCGATAAGCACGGCAACCGCGAAGTTGCTGAAGGTTTTGTCAAATTCCTCTATACTCCAGAAGCACAGGAGGAGTTTGTTAAATTAGGATTCCGTCCTGCAAATGAAGAAGTAGCCCAAACTAAAGCTGCTACAGATAAATTTCCCAAGGTGAAAACTTTGGGTACAGTTGCAGACTTCGGCGGTTGGGAAGCAATTGATCAGAAGTTCTTCGCAGATGGGGCTGTATTTGACAAGATTCAAGCCCAAAAGAGACGGTAACTAAATAATTCGTAATTCGTAATTCGTAGTTCGTAGTTCGTAGAGTGTGCGTAAGTCCTATAGGAATTACGAATTAACAATTACGAATGCTGACAAAAAACTTCTTTTGAATTTTAAACTATGACAACTGTATCTCCTTCTTTGGAAGTTGAACGCAAAACGCCATTCTGGAAGAGATTGGGGCGAGTTCCCTGGACTTGGCGAATCACTATAGGATATCTGACAGTGATGTTGTTTATCCCCATAGCTGCCATGTTCCTGAAAGCAAGTACGGAACCTCCGGCGAGATTTTGGGCGATCGCGACCAGTGATATTGCATTAGCCACCTACAATGTCACTTTTGTTACAGCGCTATTTGCTGCCTTCCTTAATGGCATTTTTGGTACTCTAATTGCTTGGGTTCTGGTTCGCTACGACTTTCCCTTAAAACGCTTGATTGATGCCACAGTAGATTTACCTTTTGCACTACCAACTTCGGTAGCAGGGTTAACTTTGGCAACAGTTTACAGCAATAACGGCTGGTTAGGTTCTTTACTAGCACCTTTAGGGATTAAAGTATCTTTTACCCGCACGGGAGTAGCGGTGGCAATGATATTTATCTCACTACCTTTTATCGTGAGAACTGTGCAACCAGTGCTTCAGGAAATGGAACAGGAAATAGAAGAAGCTGCTTGGTGTCTGGGTGCTTCTCAATGGCAGACCTTTTGGAAAGTGATTTTGCCACCTTTATTTCCGACAATTTTAACTGGTGTTGCCTTGGGTTTCTCCCGTGCAGTTGGGGAATATGGTTCAACTGTGATTATCTCTTCCAATACACCCTATCAAGATTTAATCGCACCTGTGCTGATTTTCCAGCGATTAGAGCAGTATGACTATTCTGGTGCAACAGTAATTGGCATAGTTTTACTATCAATTTCCTTGGTACTGCTATTGGCAATTAATTTCTTACAAGCATGGGCAAGGCGATATGACACTTGATAAGCCAAGTTTTCACTCATCTGCATCTGATACACATACAGCCAAGCCTAAAGAGCAGAAAAGTTGGGTGCCAATACTTTTAATTGGGATAGCGATCGCCTATTTAGCCCTAGTTCAATATATCCCGGCAATCAACGTTTTCACCCAAGCCTTCAGCAAAGGAGTTGGGCCATTTCTATCCAACTTGTCGCAACCAGCTTTTATCCATGCAGCTTGGCTAACACTATTGCTGGCTTTGATTTCTCTGCCTGTGAATACTGTGTTTGGGCTATGTGCAGCTTGGGCGATCGCTCGTCATAAATTTCCCGGACGCGCCGTTGTTTTGAGCATTATTGACTTGCCCTTTTCCATCTCGCCCGTAGTCGCAGGATTGATGATTGTGCTACTTTATGGACGCAATGGATGGTTTGGCCCTTGGCTTCAGGCTCATGATATCAAAATAATCTTTGCCTTTCCAGGTATGGTGTTAGCTACAGCCTTCGTGAGTATGCCCTTTGTAGCGCGGGAAGTAATTCCTGTTTTAGAAGAATTTGGTAAGGATCAAGAAGAAGCTGCTAGAACTTTAGGTGCGAAAGATTGGCAAATATTTTGGCGCGTCACCTTGCCTAGTATCCGTTGGGGCTTACTCTACGGTTTAATTTTGACCAATGCCAGAGCAATGGGTGAATTCGGCGCGGTTTCGGTGGTATCTGGCAACATTGCGTCTCAAACCCAGAGCCTACCACTATTTGTAGAAGACGCTTACAAACAATATGAAACCGAAGCTGCCTTCTCTGCGGCTGTACTATTAGCATTGTTAGCAGTAGTAACCTTGGTGCTCAAGGAAATTCTCGAACGGAAAACCCGCATTAAAGATGTTGAATAGGTTTAAGTATGGGGCATTGGGCATGGGGCATAGGGCATTGGGCATTGGGAAAAGACAAGGAAGAAACTTGTCCCCTTGTCTCCCCTGCCTCCTCTGTTCCCCACTCCCCACTCCCCACTCCCCTCTACGGCTAGTGACAATCATGACTAGTGACAATATGCTTACCAACAAACGGATTCGACTAAGAATTCCCAAAGATTATCACCAGGAACCTGTAATTTCTCGCCTAGTATCTGACTGTGGACTGACTGTAAATATCACGGCAGCGATTTTGGGAGCCAATGCTGTTGGTGATGGTTGGTTTGACCTTGAATTACAAGGAACAGATGCACAAATTCAGAGCGGGTTAAGCTATCTCCACGACTTGGAATTAGAAGTCTGGGATGACACTAAAGCAACAGATTGGTAGCTCGACTTTAGCCATTTTTGTCGCAATGTGAACGCCTAAACTGCAACTTTTGTGAGACGGTAGTTTTACTTTTTTAACTTCATCGATAATCTATGACGTGGAAAAAGTATTTGCCAAAAAGCCAGGGTTTTTGCCGGATAAAGAAAACCGAGTTCAATTTCAACAACGCAAGATGACGGTTGGTTTGATTTGGATTTGTGGGGTAAAACAAAGCAACTCTACTCTAGCCTGAGTTATTTAGAAAAACTTGGGCTACCAATTTGACTAGATTTGTCTCGCGTTTATAGCGATGGCTGGTTTTGCTGAAATAATCTAAATTTCGTAATACCAAATTTCTTCTTCTCGCACCACAATTCGGTGCAGAGAAAGACGATCAATCAGCCCCTCTTGCTCAAACTGCCCAAGAACACGAGTAATAGTTACACGACTTGAACCGAGCATTTCCGCCAAGTCTTCGTGAGTCAGACGCATATCTATTAAACGTCCTTTTTCAACTTCCGAACCAAATTTTTTGGATAACCATGCCAACAGCTTGATTAGCATAGTATCGACTTTTTTATGGCTACGAATAACCATTAATTCTTGAGCCTGTTGGATATGGGTAAGTAGAGTTTCTGTTAGTTGAGTCCATTCCTCTAAAGGTAAGACTGTTGCCTCTACTTTAGTTAGGCATTCCATTTGGTAAGGTTCTAATTTTGACAGAGCCTTACCAACAACATCTCCAGGGCCCCACAATCCTAGAGCGACGGTTGTACCATCTTCCAGATAGGTAAAAGTCCTGACAAAACCCTTTTCAATCTTCCAAAGTCTGTTTTCATGCTCTGGCAGAAATGACCTACGGGCAAAAAACTCTTCAGTCTTATTACTGCTTAAGCTAGGTAAATCCGTATATAAAGCTACCATAATTTATAAAACTATTCTCCGATAAATTAACCGTAGTATTATATTTATATCAGGTTCTAAGAACATCTGGGCATTTGATGAAGAAGACAAGGGGAATAACCAATCCCCCATGCCTAAAGTTAAATTCCTGCGCCATCAAGAAAATCTTCAATCATCCCATCAGAATTATTGCTCTTAGCATTATCGGTTTGTTCGTCGCAAAACTCAGTTGGAGACAAACTTGATTGTTCCAACTCCTCAAATTGTTTCTCTAGAGCCTTGACACGTTCAAATAAAGCGCGAATGACTTCAGCTTCTACGTCCCGTACTTTATCATGATCCAGAACATTGGTAGACAAGTTGTTCTGACGAGTCACACGCCCTGGAATCCCCACTACAGTAGTGTTACTGGGTACATCTCGCAGCACCACAGAACCTGCTCCAATACGGACGCGATCGCCAATTTGAATATTTCCCAATACTTTCGCACCCGCTCCCACAACTACATGAGAGCCTAAAGTTGGATGGCGTTTGCCGCTTTCTTTCCCAGTCCCGCCAAGGGTGACGCCTTGATAAATTAGGGCGTGATCGCCCACGATCGCTGTCTCACCAATTACAACTCCCATACCGTGGTCAATAAAAACTCCCTGGCCAATTAATGCCCCAGGATGGATTTCAATGCCAGTTAGAAACCTACTAATATGAGAGATAAACCGAGGTATGAAGGGAATTCCAATTTTATGCAGCCAGTGTGCCAATCGATGAAACACTAGCGCTTGAAGTCCAGGATAACAGAACAATACTTCTAGCCAGTTACGCGCTGCTGGGTCACGCTCAAAAATGGTTCGCAAATCAGTTATTAGCATACTCTGTTGAGGTTTTCGTTGGTGGGTGAGGCTCTGAAAACAGAAACTCAGGATCATTCCCACAAAAAGATCCGCTTATTCATGGGAATTGTGTAAGATAATAATCTACGGTAAATCGATAGTATATAGTGTCTTTGTGGGTAGTTAAGTGGGATAGTATCACATTCCACACTTTGAAAAAATTAATTTCGCATAAACTGCGATAAGTCGCTCAATTCACCGTAGTATATTGAGTACAGTCTTGAATAGCCAAAACTACGCTCTTTTGGATCTGTCTTCCAAAGTGGAATACGCGCTGCTAGCACTCTTAGAACTGGCAAGCCACCACGGAAAAAAACTTCCTCTAACCATGAGCGAGATCACTGCCAAGCAACCCATACCTGAACGCTATCTGGAACAAATTTTGGCCAACCTTCGGCGTGCTGGTGTGGTGCAGAGTCAACGCGGCTCCAAAGGAGGTTTCCTTTTAGTTCGTGAACCTTGGCAGATCACAATCCTAGAAATTGTCACTTTGGTAGAAGGTGAGCGGAAAGAGAAAAATAACTCTGGCTCTCCGACTCTGGAAAAGACCTTGGTTTATGAAGTTTGGGAGCAAGCCAACGCTGCCTCAATTGAAGTTTTGGGTTGCTATACACTCCAAGACTTATGCCAGGAAAGGGAAACTCGCGCACAGCAAAGCCCAATGTATTATATCTAGTCACCAAGGAGTATAGACATGCGGATAGCACAAGATATCACAGAGTTAATCGGACGAACTCCTTTAGTTCAATTAAACAAGATTCCCCAAGCTTCAGGAGCAGTTGCTCGGATTGTAGTGAAGCTAGAAAGCATGAATCCAGCATCTTCTGTCAAAGACAGGATTGGTGCGAGTATGGTGGAAGCAGCGGAAGAAGCAGGCTTGATTCACCCTGGAAAGACCGTTTTAGTAGAGCCGACTTCTGGAAATACAGGAATTGCGCTGGCGATGGTAGCAGCCGCCAAGGGTTACCATCTTATTCTAACGATGCCTGACACAATGAGCCAGGAAAGACGATCCATGCTCAAAGCTTATGGCGCTCAACTAGAGTTAACACCAGGGGTAGAAGGGATGCGAGGAGCGATCGGTCGTGCAGAGCAGATTTTAGCTCAAACGCCCAATGCTTATATGTTGCAGCAGTTCCGCAACCCTGCCAACCCGAAAGTTCACGCCCAAACCACAGCAGAAGAAATTTGGAATGATACCGATGGAGAAGTAGATATTCTTGTGGCGGGAGTGGGTACTGGTGGGACGATTACGGGAGTTGCAGAAGTTATTAAAAAACGCAAGCCGAGCTTTCAAGCGATCGCAGTTGAACCAAGCAGCAGCCCAGTATTAGCTGGCGGTAAATCAGGTCCTCACAAAATTCAGGGTATCGGTGCGGGATTTGTCCCAGCAATTTACCGTCCAGAACTGGTAGATGAAGTGATTCAGGTAGCGGATGAGGAGGCGATCGCTTACAGCCGTCGCCTAGCAAAAGAAGAAGGATTGCTATCTGGCATTTCTACTGGTGCTGCTTTATACGCGGCTATTCAAGTGGCACAACGACCAGAAAATGCAGGCCGCCTAATCGTCATGATACAGCCTAGCTCCGGCGAACGCTACCTCAGTACCTCACTGTTTAAAGATGCAGAGGAGAATGAGTGGTTGAGTAAAGTTTGATTACCCATAGCATTTTAGATTTTAGGGAGTTCCAAAAAATAAGTTATCTAGTAGCGTGTGTTAAAACGACAGCATAACTCATCTATTATCTGTTACATAGTGCGTTAGGCTTAACGCCATAACGCACCCTACAGCTATTGATTGGATATTTGTTGCTTGGAAGTCCCTGAGATTGTCACCTACAGATCAATCCTTTTTCTTCAATTGGTATGGTGATAAATCGTAGGTTCTAAAAATCCGGCATGAGTAAGCTAGGTACAACCTTTAGTGAAGGGATCATTGCCTTCATCGCTACTAATATAGATGACATCATTATCTTGTTAATATTTTTTTCACAAGTAGATGTTAATTTTCGACGGCGGCATATCTTACTCGGTCAATATTTAGGTTTTGCTGCCATTATCATCGCTAGCTTACCAGGATTTTTTGGTGGATTGGTTGTACAGCGAGAATGGATAGGGTTGCTAGGACTACTACCAATAGCAATTGGAACTCAACAATTAGTATCTAGAAAAGAAGAAACTACAACAGTTCAGACAGTCAGTAGTGATTTTAAGCAGCCCACACCTACGAACCCCGTATTGTCTTTTATTTTAAATATTTTGCACCCTCAAACCTATAAAGTAGCAGCAGTAACTGTTGCCAATGGTGGTGACAATATTAGTATATATATCCCTTTATTCGCTGGTCATGGTCTTGCCAGCTTGGGAGTAATTCTAAGTATATTTTTTATCATGGTAGGAGTTTGGTGTGCGATCGCTTATTTTTTAAGCCGTCAACCTACCATTGCTTATATTTTAAGTCGCTACGGTAAAGCTATCATACCTTTTGTGTTGATTGGCTTGGGTCTGTTCATTATGTATGAACGAGGTACGTTCACTCTACTGCCTTGGGTAAGAAATTAATCGAGTTCATGGGTAAACGCTGAAGAAAGCTTGACTTGCAAGCAACTATCATGATAGGTTTATCAAACCATTCGGTCGGTAATATTTCATTTACAGCAACTTTCAGTTCAATAAACTACACTACTGCCTACTTTGCTTAGTCTACTCATCTAAAAATCGCTGTAATGTCCAAAGGCGAAGAAACAAAAAGCAGAATTCTCCACCAAGCTGCCGAACTGTTTAACCAACAGGGGTATGCAGGCTCATCAATGTCAGACATTATGCGTGTTACAGGATTGCAGAAAGGAGGAATTTACAATCACTTCCAAAGCAAAGATGATCTCGCACTACAGGCTTTTGACTTTGCGATCGCTCGCATCAGCCAGCATATTAGATTTGCATTACGAAGCAAACGCCATGCAGTAGAACGCCTGCAAGCAATCATTGGCGTATTTAGTAGCTTCGCAGAAAATCCACCTATCAAGGGAGGGTGTCCATTGCTGAATACTGCCGTGGAGAGTGATGATGCTCATCCGGCATTACGGGAACGTGCTCAACAAGCGATGAACTCTTGGCTGAATTTGATTCGTCGAATTATTGAAACGGGAATTGAAAAGAATGAAATTCGCCCTGAAGTGAGCGCTGATGAAATCGCTACCATCATAATTGCAACGCTAGAAGGAGCAGTAATGATGAGCAAGCTTTATGGAGATTCAATTCACATGCACAGGGTAATTAATCACCTGAATGAATACTTAGAAACTCACCTTTAAATGTATGGTACAAATCAAGTTATATGGTTTGGCAGATAAATTAAATCCTGTTAAAACAGAGCTATCAAATATAATTCATGCCTCGGTTATTGAGGTTTTAAACGTTAGCCCTGAAAAAAGATTTCACCGCTTTTTCCCAATGGATAAAACAGATTTTTATTATCCATCTGATCGGTCAGAAAATTATTTGATTATCGAAATTAGTATGTTTCAGGGGCGCTCGGTAGAGACAAAGAAACAGTTGATTCGACTACTAATTAAAAATATCAATGAAAAGTTGAATATTCCTGTGTACGATATTGAAATCACAATTTTTGAAACGCCTAAATATAACTGGGGGATTAGAGGTTTCCCTGGCGACGAGCTAATCTTAAACTACAAAATAGAAGTTTGAAATTATTGTGGCTAATGTGTTATTAGGCAATTAATAATTACCCATACTTGAAAAGAATAAATTTTTTATAAATTTACAGACCGATCGGTTTTAAAAACATAGAGATAAATAATGCTAGTAAATAACAAGTTGCATAGACCATTAGAAGTAGTATTAGAAATTCCTGTAAAAACATACGACATTGATTTTATGGGAATCGTGAGTAATATTGTGTATATCAGATGGCTAGAGGATTTACGTTTAAAGTTTTTAGATGAACACTGGCAACTCAATCAACAAATTGAGCAAGGATATGCGCCTGTTCTAGCTGGAACTGAAATTGAATATAAACGTCCGATAAAGATTATTGATCAAGTAATTGGGCGTTTATGGGTAAGTAATTTAGGGCGGTTAAAGTGGACTGTGCAAGCGGAAATTTTATCTAACGATGAGTTAGCAGCCGTGGCTACCCAGAAGGGCACTTTTGTCAGTTTACAAAATAATCGTCCTATTGCCATTCCAGAGGAATTACAGAAGAAATATTTAGAACATCAAAAAGATAATTTCAAAGATTATTGATAAAGTAATCTGCTTGGGTTAAGATTTCATCTTCCCTAACTTTCCTTTTTAAGGTAAGCTGGCCGCTAACAGTGGGTTGAGTTTATAGGGCTAGTATTTGATTTCTGGAAAAACTCAGTACAACTAGGAAGCTTTCTTTCCTCTTGCCTATTGCCTATTGCCTATTGCCTACCCACGCAAATCATTTCAGAAATCAAAGCGGATTCCTCCTATACTAATTTACTTAGCACCAGTCAATATACTTTCGATATCTGCTAACTGCACCACTCCTGAAAAAGTAGGACTATTAATTACAAAAAAAGGTGTGCCAGAAACAGCCAATTTCTCAGCTAGCTGAACATCTTTTGTTATTGCGGGAGCAGCAAGAGCTAGGTCGCGTTTAAATTTACTCAAATCCAGATTCAGATTTTTAGCAATATTTAAATATAACGCCTCACCTAACTGCTTCTGATTAGTAAATAGCGCATCATGATATTCCCAAAACTTGTCCTGCTGATATGCTGCCCAAGCTGCTTTTGCAGCTGGTAATGCTTCAGCATGAATTGAAACCAGCGGTAAATTCTTGTAAACTAATCTTATCTTATCTGGATACTTTGCTAACAATTCTTTCAATGTTTTATGCGCCTCAGCACAGTAGGGACATTGAAAATCCGAAAATTCTATTAGTAGAGTTTTGGATTGAGCAGAACCTGTAGTAGGAGACTCACCAATCACTGTTTGAGGATTCGTCTTCAAATCCTGTAAGAATGTTTGCTGTGATTGCTTTACTTTCTGTTGCTGTTGCTGTTGGTAACTTTGAACTGTTTCAATAATCACCTCTGGATGTTCGCGGATAATTTGTAATACTTGCTGTTCTAACTGCGGATCAATGCGGCTAGCAGCTTGTGCAGGAAACGGCAAGGTAACAGCCAAAAGTAGCAGACCTATTGCTGTCCAAGTACGTAGATGCTGAAATAAGGGACTAAACCAATTAAATAATGTACCCATACAAAAACTCATAAATATTTTTTGTTTAAACCATAGACTCACAGTCGCTACGACTTAAGAGTACGCTTAAATTTAAAATTCCATAATTAAAGTTATGGAATTCCTTTTTTACTGATTACAAAGAGCCAGCAATCATCCCAGTAAGTAAAATAAACCCAATCCACACGTTTTGCCGAAACATCTCCCCATAAACAGGATTAGGTAAGTCTTGCTGTCTTAATCGCAGAAACTGCCAAACCCATCCGATAGTAGCAACTGCAAGACTAATCCAGAAAGCCAAATGCAGATGTATGAGTACACCTAACCAAGCCAATAACAAGATTGTGCCAGCAAAGAAAATTCCAATAGCTACAGGAGCATAATTCCCAAAAAATAGAGCGCTAGACTTAACACCAATGCGGCGATCGTCTTCCTTGTCGCTCATAGCGTAAACTGTATCAAATCCCAGTGTCCATAGTACAGTCGCACCCCAAAGTAACCAAGTTGGTTGAGTGATGGTTTGTGTAACTGCACTCCAGCTAATCAACACGCCAAAACCCCAAGCGATGGAAAGTACCAGTTGCGGCACAGGAAACACCCGCTTTGCGCCTGGATAAAGGAGAATTACAGGCACTGCTGCCACGCATAACCAGAAACTTAGGGGGTTAAGATAAAAAGCCAAGATAGCTGCACATGCTAGCGATACGATCGCAACTACAATCCCCACTTTTACAGACAAGGCACGAGAAGCGAGGGGGCGATCGCGTGTTCTCTCCACTTCTGGATCAATATCCCGATCCCACAAATCATTGACAACACACCCAGCCGCACTTGTGGCCAGAGTACCCAATATAATCACACCAACCAGAGGTAAAGGTGGTTTCCCAGAAGCTGCCAAAAATACAGCCCAAAGGGCAGGAATCATTAAAATTAACCGTCCTTCTGGTTTATGCCAGCGCAAGAGCCGGATAATTACAAGCCAAACTGGTTGCTGGGGGCGTTCTGGCGTCCTTAACATAGAATTGGGGAGTGGGGAATGGGGAATGGGGAATGGGGAATTGAAAAGAGCCTGAGAGGGGAGAAACTCTTTTCCCTTGTTCCCTGCTCTTTATTCCCTAATTCACACATCTTTACATCTATAGAATAACGTTATTTGTTATTTGTAAAAAGATAACCTAAAGTGGCAACTTTAAATATCTTTAAATAGTCACTGCGGTTAAAAGCAGTATGGGCAATATACTTAGCTCAGTTACCCTCGACCAAATAGAAAGAGTGCTGAGTATTTTTTATTTTACTCAGTACTCAGTTTAAGCTAGTACAGTTCGGCGGAAATAAGCCTACTATTTCATTACAGCCAGAAAGCCTAAAATTAAAGCTTTTTGACTTTTGACTTTTGACTTTTGACTTCCGCCTTGCCGTACTAGTGTGTTGCAACAAATATCAATGCCAGCTATCCCGACATATCACCGTTTGCCATCATTTCTTATAAAGAGAGAAAACTAGATGCTGAATTTAGTTTCTAGCTGGGAGAGTGTTCCAACTCAACCACCTAAGCAACATCGGATTATTGCTGCCATTGACTTGGGAACAAATTCTCTACACATGGTAGTAGTCAAGATTGATCCCACACTACCAGCTTTCAGCATTATTGCTAAAGAAAAAGAAACTGTAAGACTAGGCGATCGCAATCTTAAAACTGGGGAACTTAAACCAGAGATCATTGAAAAAGCGATCGCAGCTTTAGGACGCTTCCAAGAAGTTGCCAAAACTATCAACGCTGAAAGTATCATTGCTGTGGCAACTAGTGCCGTACGGGAAGCCCCCAATGGTAAAGATTTTTTGCACAGAGTAAAAACGGAGTTGGGTTTAAGCGTTGACTTGATTTCTGGTCAAGAAGAAGCGCGACGAATCTACCTTGGCGTACTATCGGGGATGGAATTTCACAACCAGCCCCAGATGATTGTTGATATTGGCGGTGGTTCTACAGAGTTAGTTTTGGGCGATAGTCATCAAGCACGCACTCTCACTAGTACCAAAGTCGGTGCAGTGCGACTCACTAGCGAATTAATTACCACTGATCCGATCAGCAACACTGAGTTTCAATACCTACAATCTTATACACGCGGGATGTTAGAACGTTCCGGAGATGAGATACTAACAAACCTGGAGTCTGGGGAATCTCCCCGTTTGGTAGGTACATCTGGCACGATTGAAACCCTGGCAATGATTCATGCACGAGAAAAGTCGGGTGTTATTCCTTCCACTCTCAATGGCTACCAGTTCAGTCTTAAAGACTTGCAAGAGTTGGTAAATCGCTTGCGGAAACTGAGTAACTCAGAAAGGGCTGCGATTCCCGGTATGCCAGATAAGCGGGCTGAAGTTATACTCGCTGGCGCAGTGATATTACAGGAAGCAATGACTCTCTTGGGTAGTGAATCGGTTACAGTTTGTGAGCGTTCTCTGAGGGAGGGCGTAATTGTAGACTGGATGCTAACGCATGGTTTAATTGAAGATAAACTGCGCTACCAAAGTTCAGTTCGGGAACGCAATGTTTTAAAACTTGCTAATAAATACCACGTCAATTTAGAATATAGCGATCGCGTCGCAACATTTGCCCAGAGTTTATTTGACCAAACTCAAGGTACGTTACATCACTGGGGATCTGACGAGCGACAACTGTTATGGGCAGCCGCAATATTGCACAATTGCGGTCATTATGTCAGCCATTCGTCTCATCACAAGCACTCTTACTATTTAATTCGCAATGGAGAATTACTTGGTTATACAGAAACCGAGATTGAAATCATTGCCAATTTAGCGCGTTATCATCGCAAATCACCGCCCAAGAAAAAACATGAAAATTACCAGATGTCGCTGACTAAACACCAGCGACAAATGATCAGTCAATTGAGTGCAATTCTGAGATTGGCAGTGGCATTAGATAGACGGCAAATTGGTGCGATCGCTCAAGTACAATGTGAGTATTATGAACAATTTCAGCAGGTTAACTTGCTGATTTTTCCATCTCAACGTGATGATGATTGTGCTTTAGAACTTTGGAGCTTAGATTATAAAAAAGGAGTCTTTGAAGAAGAATTTGAAGTGAAATTAGTAGCGAATTTAGAAAAGTCTAGCGTTGCTAAATTGTCTTAGAAAGTAGGGTGCGTTACACTGCGTTAACGCGCCTACTGGATAAAGTATAAACGCACATATAGGATTACTATTTGATTTTTGAACAAAGTTAAGTATTGTAGAATCCCTGGTAATAGTGCGTTACGCTGTCGCTAACGCACCCTACGTATCTTTTC